>JASLHQ010000219.1 GCA_030152265.1 Savagea sp. | reverse complement strand
GCTGGAACGACGACAGATGCGACGGATACACCGTACGAATATGAAGGACAAAAGTATAAAATTATCGATACGGCAGGTATGCGTAAAAAAGGGAAAGTATACGAAAAGACAGAGAAATATAGTGTGCTTCGAGCATTGCGTGCAATTGAACGTTCTGATGTCGTCTTAATCGTTCTCAATGCGGAAGAAGGCATTCGAGAGCAAGATAAACGCATCGCGGGATATGCGGAAGAAGCAGGGAAAGGACTTATGTTCGTCGTTAACAAATGGGATGCAATCGAGAAAGAAACGAATACGATGGATAACTTTACGAAAGAAATTCGTAAACATTTCATGTTTTTAGATTATGCTCCTATTTTATATGTTTCGGCAAAAACAGGTCGTCGCGTGACGGACTTATTTGAAATGATTCGTTTGATTAGTGATAATCATGCGCTTCGTATTCAATCGAGCGTACTGAACGAAGTCATTGAAGATAGCATTGCGCGTAATCCAGCACCGCAAGAAAAAGGGAAGCGTCTCCGCATTTATTACACGACACAAGTGGCGACTAAGCCACCAACATTTGTCGTTTTTGTGAACGACCCAGAAATTATGCATTTCTCTTACGTTCGATTTTTGAAAAATCGTTTGCGTGAATCGTTCGGTTTCGAAGGAACACCGATCC
Organism: Savagea sp.; assembly: GCA_030152265.1. Taxonomy (GTDB): domain Bacteria; phylum Bacillota; class Bacilli; order Bacillales_A; family Planococcaceae; genus Savagea. Next base: position 8,222 of record JASLHQ010000219.1, on the reverse strand, counting down.
GCATCATTACACGTGAACGCTCATAATGACAGAAAGTAGGGATATTATGGCGAAAGTAGCTGTACTCGGAGCGGGAAGTTGGGGTACGGCGATTGCCTTCGTTTTGGCGAACAATGATCATGATACGATCATTTGGGCACGTCGAGAAGAACAAGTAGTAGAAATCAATGAAAAACATACGAATACTCGCTACTTAAAAGATGCGAAACTCCCCCATAATTTACGTGCGACATCTCATTTGAAGGAAGCGATTCAACATGCAGATGCGGTCGTTCTGGCTGTACCTACAAAAGCGATGCGTGCGCTGTTGGCAGATTTGAACGAACTTATGACGACATCGATGAAGTGGATTCATGTATCGAAAGGAATTGAACCTGATACGTTGCTTCGTGTTTCGGAAGTGATAGAAGAAGTGCTACGTCCGGAATTGATTGAATCAATTGTCGCTTTATCTGGACCGAGTCATGCAGAAGAAGTCGTTGAAAAGAAGCCTACGACAGTAGCGGTCGCTTCTCACTCATTAGCAGCGGCACAATATGCGCAAGATCTTTTTATGAACGAGGCTTTTCGCGTATATACGAACGATGATATTGTCGGAGTAGAAATTGGTGGCTCGTTAAAAAATGTCATCGCACTCGCAGCAGGTATTACAGATGGAATGGAACAAGGAGATAATGCGAAAGCAGCGCTTATTACACGAGGACTCGCAGAAATTACGCGCCTTGGCGTGAAAATGGGAGCGAACCCTTTAACATTTTCTGGTCTTGCAGGGCTCGGTGACTTAATCGTCACATGTACGAGTGTGCACTCACGCAACTGGAAAACAGGATATGCGCTCGGCCGTGGTCAAACATTAGAAGAAATTGAACGCGAAATGGGTATGGTCATTGAAGGGGTACGCACAGCGAAAGCGACGTATCAACTCGCTAAACTTCATGATGTTTCCATGCCGATCACAGAAGTCCTCCATGCGATTTTATTTGAAGGAATCACATTAGACAAAGGGGTCCAGTCATTAATGGGACGTATGAAAAAACAAGAAGTAACCGATATTTTTGACGACATGTTTTGAAAGGATGAGAAAATATGAGTCCGTTGGATAAAATGTGGCTATCCTTTTACGGCCTCGGTTTTATGGCGATTTCAATCGGTTTAATTTTATTAAGTCGTCATAAAATCGATAATGGAATTTTACGCTTTTTCACCGCTTTAATTGCATGGGTATTGTTTATTACCTCGTTTTTCATCATGGTTTATCTCGTATTTAACGGTCCAACGCCGAGTGCGGGCGTTATCGTAGGTGGTTTACTATGAAGCGAATGATTCAATTGATGAGCATGACAGTCCTGCTCATCCTTCTCGCTGCTTGCGGTGGAGGAGTGCAAGAAAGTCCAGAAAGTTTACGTACACCATATGATGATCAAATTGATCTCATGCAGCGAGCTGTTGATCAATATCGTGAAGCAACAAGTGGTTTATTGCCGATTAAAACACGTGATAATGACACGGATTTATATATTAAATATCCGATTGAATTTTCGAGTATCGTTCCGAAGTACACGGAAAAGATTCCAGCTAACGCTTATGAAAAAGGTGGCGTTTTCCAATATGTCATTTATGATGCAGAAGTGGAACCACGTGTGAAACTTGTTGATATCCGCGCAGCAGAACGCATTCGAGAATTAAATTTACGCAAGCAAGTGAACGGTAAAGTACCTTTTGGCGATGAAATTGCACCGAATGTGTATAAAATCGACTTCGAAGCGATGGGTTTTAAAAAGCCATTGACGGTACCGAGTCCTTATTCTGATTCGCAACTGCCACTCGTAGTTGCGGGAAACGGTCAGTTTTATGTGGATTATTCGATTGATTTAGCGAATGAATTAAAAACTACGGAATTTGACGTGCAAAAAGAAGAAGATATTCGCTATATTTTAGCTGAGAAATATAATGTTTTACCGGCTTACTCACTTCCTTATCAACTGAATGAAGTTGGAGAGCCGATCATGCATTATGAAATTACACCGCGTACAAGTGAAGAAAAAGCTGAAAACTAACGAAAAAGGCCTCATTTTCGAGGTCTTTTTTCAAATTTAATTTAAAAAGCGAAAAAACTTTAAAAATGAGCACAAATATTGTTGCACCGCGGTTTCTCTTATGTTAATCTTTGTTTACAGGTTTTATATTGAACCCCTTTGAGAGGAGGTGACTGATGTGAACAAGACAGAATTAATCAATGCAGTCGCTCAAAAAACTGAACTTCCGAAAAAAGACGCTGCAAAAGCAGTAGACGCTGTATTCGGAACGATTCAAGAGACACTTGCTGAAGGCGAGAAAGTACAATTAATCGGTTTCGGTAACTTCGAAGTACGTGATCGTGCAGCTCGTAAGGGACGTAACCCGCAAACTGGTAAAGAAATCGAAATTCCAGCGAGCAAAGTTCCAGCTTTTAAAGCAGGTAAAGCTCTTAAAGATGCGGTTAAATAATAACATAGCGAAAAGAAGAGCGAGATGGGATATTGTGAAAACAATGTCACAAAACTCGCTCTTTTTTTGTTTTTAGAACTACTATCTGTACGGGGTATGTCCTTTATGCTACTATCTTGAAAGACATACTTGTTTACATAAATAATATATTAATTTTTTAGGAGGAACATCGAGCGATGACGAATGTAGATTTGAAAAAGATAGAGCAAGCGGTGACGATGATTTTAGAAGCAGTTGGTGAAGATCCAAGTCGTGAAGGGCTACTTGATACACCGAAGCGCGTTTCTAAAATGTATGCGGAAGTATTCAGCGGATTGCAAGACGATCCAAAAAAATATTTTGAAACAGTTTTTGATGAAGGGCACGACGAAGTAGTACTCGTCAAAGATATTCCGTTCTATTCAATGTGTGAACACCATCTCGTACCATTTTTCGGACATGCGCACGTCGCTTACATTCCGAAAGATGGAAAAGTTGCTGGATTATCTAAGTTAGCGAGAGCGGTAGAAGCGACAGCGAAACGTCCGCAATTGCAAGAACGTATTACATCGACAGTTGCGGATGCGATGGTTGAGATGTTAAACCCTCAAGGTGTCTACGTAGTTGTCGAAGCAGAACATTTATGTATGACGATGCGTGGGGTAAAAAAGCCAGGTGCAAAAACAGTGACAACTGTTGCTCGCGGTGTGTTTGAAACGGATGCTGTGAAACGCAATGAAATTTTGACATTTATTCGTTCTTAACGTCTTTGCGAAAGCGTTAAATATTATGTTATGATTGATTGTGAGACACTGACGAAAGGTGTGGAGAAAATGGCGCAATTAGACTATGTCGTCATTAAAGCGAAAGAAGATGGCGTTAACGTCATCGGTTTAACGCGAGGCAATGATACGAAATTCCATCATACAGAAAAATTAGATTGCGGCGAAGTGATGATCGCCCAATTTACAGAACATACTTCTGCGATGAAAATTCGAGGGCATGCCGAAATTGTCACCGCTCACGGAACGATGGTAAGCGATCCGAAAGAGTCGTGAAAGAAATGGAGAACGAAAAGATGGAGAAAACATGGATTGAACGACAAATAAATACGTATCATACACGTTTGCAATCGCTCGTTTATGAACGTTCTATCAACGAGGAGCTCGGTGCGCCTGTCGTATCGCCTCTATTCATCTTTTTAACATTATGGCCTCAACTGCATAAAAAGCAGTTTGAAGAGCAACAGATGCTCGTTGCATTAGCAGTTGGGGCTGCGAAATGTTCCTTTGATGTACATGATTATGTAACGCTCGACACAGTCGAAGAACGTGATCAATTGACTGTTTTAGCAGGAGATCATTACAGCGGTATTTATTATCAAATTTTAGCGAAGCATTGTCAATTTGAACGTATAGGTCATTTTTCAAAAGCGATTATGGCGGTGAATGAAGCGCGAACGACGTACCGTTTTGAGCGTGAAATGACACCGGAACTTTGGTTACACTATGTGAAAGAGATTGAAATTCGTTTGCTCGAAGCTTTATATGAAGATTGTGGCTATGCACGTTATATCCCACTTCTACATCTTGCATATCCGTTATTTTTAATCGACCAAAAAAGCGACGTTTTAGGGTTACAACAACTATCATTGGAAGAGCAAAAAATGCTCACTAATAAATTGCAAATGCAATTTGATCAACAAGCTGCACAGTTATCGATGACGGCGAGCGAACAAGATTTTTGGTTAGGCCGTGTGACATTACAACAGAAAGAAGGAGAATTCATTGTTATCTAAAGAAGAGAAAGTACACCAAGTTTTTGAAAGTATATCCGAAGATTACGATAAGATGAATTCGGTCATCAGCTTTAATTTACATAAAAAATGGCGTACCGATATGATGGCGAAAATGCGTGTGTTTGAAGGTGCTAAAGCTTTGGATGTTTGTTGTGGAACAGCAGATTGGACCGTCGCATTAGCAGAAGCAACAGGTCCAACTGGTGAAGTAGTAGGCTTAGACTTCAGCGAGAACATGCTTAGCGCAGGACGGCCAAAAATTGCTCATTTGCCGAATACTACTCTCATCCAAGGAAATGCGATGGAACTGCCATTTCCAGACGGTACATTTGACTATGTAACGATTGGGTTCGGATTGCGTAACGTACCAGATTACGATCAAGTACTACGTGAAATGTATCGTGTTTTAAAACCAGGAGGTATGGCAGCTTGTTTAGAGACATCACAACCAGAACTTCCGGTTTACCGTCAACTATTCAAATTTTATTTCAAAAATATTATGCCTCTCTTCGGTAAAGTGTTAGCGAAGAGTTATGATGAATATTCTTGGTTGCAAGAGTCAGCAGACGATTTCCCGGGCCGTAAACAACTTGCAGAAATGTTTGCGAATGCAGGGTTTAAAGATGTGGCGTACAAAGGATATAGCGGTGGAGCGGCGGCAGGACATATCGGCTTCAAATATTGAGTGAATAGGGAAGGGAATACCTTGAATAAATTACAAATGATGTCTCTTTATCGAGACTTTCGAAAAGATTTACAATTGATAGAAAAGCAATTGGAGCGCTCGGTACGTTCTTCTTCCCCTGTTATTCAAGATGCGTCGATGCACTTACTCAAAGCAGGCGGTAAACGAATTCGTCCGATATTCGTCATTTTAAGTGCGCAATTTGGAACGTATAAAGAAGATGACGTTGCGCGTGTGGCTGTCGCTTTAGAATTGATTCATATGGCATCGCTCGTTCACGATGATGTCATTGATGATTCAGACATGCGTCGTGGACTCAAAACAGTAAAAGCGCGTTACGATAATCGAGTCGCGATGTATACGGGTGACTTCATGTTTGCGCGTGCATTGGAAACGATGAGCGTTATTAGTAATCAGCAAATGCATGAGACGTTAGCGCAAACGATGCTCGACATTTGTAAAGGCGAAATCATTCAAATGCACGATCAACGTAGAGTTGACCAAAATTTGAGGGATTATTTGCGTCGTATTAAACGAAAAACAGCTCTTTTGCTGTCAACGAGTTGCGAACTCGGTGCACGTGTGTCGGGTACTTCTGAAGAAAATATTCGTCGCCTCACGCGCTTCGGTTACTTTGCTGGGATGGCTTTCCAAATCGTCGATGATATTTTAGATATCGTTTCAACCGATGAAAAGTTAGGGAAACCAGCGGGGAGCGACTTATTGAATGGTCATTTAACGTTGCCGACATTGTATTTATTAGAAGATACTATATTCATTAAATATATGAACGCTGCATTCGATGAAACATTGACAGAAGAAGCGCGTAAAGAGATGTTACAGTACATTCGTCAAAGCGGTGCAATTGAATATGCGCAGCAAATGAGTGATCGTTATTTACAAAAAGCGATGGATGAAATTGAACCGTTGGAAGATGGACGTGCGAAAGACGCATTTTACCAAATTGCTCGCTTCATCGGTCAGCGTAAATATTGATGGATAACAGTTGAAACAAAAGGCTTACAATGGTACGATAATTGTTGGGTTTTTACATATTGATGAAATGGAGTGTTACACATGGAAAAAACATTTTTAATGGTTAAACCAGACGGCGTTAAACGTAACTTAATTGGAGAAATCGTTAGCCGCTTCGAGAAAAAAGGCTATAACTTAGTAGGTGCTAAATTAATGCAAATTTCACCAGAACTTGCACAAGAGCACTACGGTGAACATAAAGAGCGTCCATTCTTCGGAGAGCTCGTAGAATTCATCACATCAGGTCCAGTATTTGCAATGGTTTGGGAAGGCGAGAATGTCATCTCAACAGCACGTTTCATGATGGGTGCTACAAACCCTGCTGAAGCGACACCAGGAACAGTGCGTGGAGACTACGCAATCACTGTTGGCGAAAACATCATTCACGGTTCAGACTCACCAGAATCAGCTGAACGTGAAATTGGCTTATTCTTCAAAGAAGAAGAGCTCGTTTAATAAAGAGCACCTTATACAGTCTCGCGGCTTCCGTGAGGCTGTTTTTACATAGAGAAAGGCAGGTTTAATCCATGTCAGATTATGAACAGTTCATCGAGAAAATTAAAAGAAAAACGCGAATCGATCTTTCCCTCTATAAAGAAGCGCAAATGAAACGCCGTCTCACATCGCTTTATGAGAAGCGTGGCTATCATAATTTTATTGAATACTTCGATGCAATTGATCGTGACCCAGCATTGTTAGACGAATTTTTAGACCGTATGACGATTAATGTGTCAGAATTTTATCGTAATGGGCAACGCTGGAAAGTATTACAAGATAAAATTTTTCCGCAATTACTTGAAAAAAATAAGCGTTTAAAAATTTGGAGTGCTGCGTGTTCAACGGGAGAAGAGCCGTATTCTTTAGCGATGGTTTTATCAAATCATGTTCCGTTACGTGACATTTCGATTCAAGCAACGGATTTAGATAAAGGGGTGATTGAACAAGCGAAAGTAGGATTGTACGGTGCACGTTCGATTAAGGAAGTGCCGAAAGATGTCGTTGATCGTTATTTCATCAAAGAAGGTACTCATTATCAAGTTGTCGATGAAATTAAACGAACGGTCACATTCCGTCAACATAATTTACTCGAAGATCGTTACGAGCCGAACCATGATTTAATCGTTTGTCGTAACGTGATGATCTATTTTACAGAAGAAGCGAAAGACCAAATTTATCACAATTTTTCAAAAGCGTTAAAAATCGGCGGTGTATTGTTCGTCGGAAGTACAGAACAAATTTTTAATCCAGAACAGTACGGTTTTGAAGTGGTCGATACATTTTTCTATAAAAAAGTAAAATAACGAATAGACTGCATAAGGCATATGCCAGAAGCAGTCTATTTTCATATAAAAAGAGGGAATTGTCATTTAGGCATTTCCTCACCTTTGAAAAATGGTATACTACTAATTATATTTAGTTTTAACGCATTAACTTGCTAAAGTAATGCGGATAGAAAGGGGAAAAATTATGCGCTTTTTTACAGCAGGAGAATCACACGGACCAAAATTAACAGCAATTATAGAAGGTTTACCCGCTCAAATGAACATTACGAGTGAGATGATTGATAAACAATTAAAACGTCGTCAAGGAGGATACGGTCGTGGACGCCGTATGCAAATTGAAAAAGACTTAGTGGAAATTTCAGCAGGCGTACGCCACGGGAAAACATTAGGATCCCCTGTCGCTCTCATGGTGACGAATGACGACTGGAAACATTGGACGAAAGTGATGGGCATTGAACCGTTAGCGGAAGATGTTAACCCAGAAGATATTAAACGCCAAATTACACGCCCGCGTCCGGGACATGCGGACTTAGTCGGTGGAATTAAATATAGCCATCGCGACCTTCGAAATGTCCTCGAGCGTTCAAGTGCACGTGAAACGACGATGCGCGTGGCGATCGGTGCAGTAGCGATGCAATTGTTGAAAGAACTCGATATTCAAACGGTCGCACACGTCACAGAAATTGGTGGAATTGTAGCGGACCGCTCGACATATGAAAACTTATCAATCGAAGAGCTTCGTGAAAAAGTAGAAGCGAGCCCTGTATATTGTGCGGACGATGCAGCAGCTGAAAAAATGATGCGTGCAATCGACGAAGCGAAAGAGCGTGGCGATACGTTAGGTGGCGTCGTAGAAGTTGTCATTACAGGCGTTCCAGCAGGACTCGGTAGCTACGTTCATTACGATCGTAAAATGGACGGTAAATTAGCGCAAGCGATGATGAGCATTAACGCA
>JASLHQ010000178.1 GCA_030152265.1 Savagea sp. | reverse complement strand
TTGTACTTTGCTGGTGTAGCTGTCTCCACCTGTTTTGACAAGATAAATCCCCCCATCTCTCAATAAAGTAATAGTGTACTTGAAAACGTATAAATTTGCATACGTATTCAAGTTTAAAATTTTTCAATTACTTATTAAGCTAATATACATCCGCCCGTTTGTAAATACGAATATTGCAATATCAATATATTTTCTACTATTCTTTTTATTCCGATTATTCTCTATATAGTACTTTATCTAAAATTTAGACAATTCACTATTGTTAGAATCATTTTTATATGTTACTTTAGAAAGCATCAGGAAAAGGAGGTTTTCATATGCATAACAAGAAATTTTTGGTAACAACACTATTTGCGATTTTTGCGTTAGTCCTCGCAGCATGTAGTGGCGGCTCGGATGATAAGCCCGCAAAAGAGAACGAAGAAGGACAAGAACAATCAGAAGGAAAAGAAGGTGGAGACTTAGTCATCGCAGTACTTTCTGACGCAGCGACACTCGACCCACAAACAGCGACTGACGTTCCAACAGCAGCAGTGCTCGTCAACGTTGTAGAAGGTCTCGTCACGAAAGATGAAAATGACGAAATCGTTCCAGCCCTCGCGAAGAGTTGGGAAAACATCGATGACTTAACGTGGGAGTTCAAATTACAAGAAGGCGTTAAATTCCACGACGGTGAAGATTTCACGGCAGAAGTTGTGAAGAAAAACTTCGAACGTATTTTAGATCCAGAAGTGGCAGCTCCACGTGCTTTCCTCTTCGAAGTGATTGAAGAAGTGAAAGTTATCGATGATCACACTGTACAAATCATTACAGAATATCCATTCGCACCATTACTTGCACACTTAAACCACCCAGTTGGAGTGATGCTCAGCCCAGCATTGATTGAAGCGGATTACGAAGGTATGAAAGCAGGTCGTCAACCTGGTGCTGTTGTAGCTGAAGGTCCAATTGGAACAGGTATGTTCAAGTTCAAATCATGGAATCCAGATGATGCGATCGTTTTAGAACGCAACGATGATTATTGGCAAGAAGGCGCAAACGTCGATACAATCACATTTAAAGTCGTACCTGAAAGCGGTACACGCGTTGCTGAACTCGAAACTGGTTACGCACACTTAATCGAACCTGTTCAACCGAGTGAAGTTGCGGGCATCGAAGCATCAGGGAAAGGAACAGTCGATATTACAGACGGCAACTCACTTTCTTACGTCGCTTTCAACACTGAAAAGCCACCTTTCGATAACCCAAAAGTACGCCAAGCAATTTCAATGCTCATTGATACAGATGAAATTTTGAAAGGTATTTATGATAATTACGGTCAAGCAGCTAAAGGTCCACTCGCACCAAGTGTATTCGGATATTCAGATAAATATCCGCCACTTAAACATGATGTAGAAAAAGCGAAACAATTACTTGAAGAAGCTGGACTAGGTGACGGATTTAAAACATCAATTTGGACGAATGACAATCCACAACGTGTTGAAACGGCAGTTTTATTACAACAAAAATTAAAAGAAGTAAATATCGATGTTGAAATTGAACAGATGGAATGGGGTACGTACCTCGACAAGACAGCGAACGGAGAACATGAAATGTTCATCCTCGGTCTTTCCAACCCTGTTGGAGATGCTGACTACTTCTTAACACAATTGTTCCATTCAAAAAATAAAGGAGCTTCGGGTAACCGTTCATTCTATGACAATCCTGAAGTAGACCGTTTACTCGACGAAGCACGTCAAGAAATTGACGAAGCGAAACGTCTCGAGTTATACGAAGAAGTTCAAAAAGTATTGATTGAAGATGCTCCGATGGTTTACGTTTATCACCAAGCGTACTTAACTGGTGTAAGCAATGACATCGATGGGTATTGGATCAACTCTTCTGGACACTACATGTTAAAAGACGTCAAATTCAAATAATAACGGACCACATACGTTACGTAAGCGTATGTGGTTTTTTATTTATTTATTCCAAATAGTCGGACTATTCTTTTCATTACAATAATATTTTAGCTCATTTTCAAGAATAGAAAAATAGTTCAATATAGCCTCAATATACTGAATACTTAAACTTAAAGCGTTTTCTTATTTCTATATTGTCTGAAAAATATTACTATGCTACAATCGCTTTACATTTAAAGTATTGGAGGCTTATCAATGAAACAACGTTCTTTTTTAACATTACTTATGTTTGCCCTCATGACTGTTGTCCTTGCAGCATGTTCTGGTGGCGGCAGTAATGAAAGCGCTAAAGATCCGGCAGACCGTACACCTGTTGAAGGTGGAGACTTAGTTGTAGCGGTCTTATCAGACGCACAATCATTAGACCCAGCAAGCACAAACGACGCTTCTTCTTCAGCAGTACAAGCAAATATTTTCGAGCGTTTAATCGTTCGCAACAGCGACAATGAATTAGCGCCGAGCCTTGCTGAATCTTGGGAAAGCATCGATGAGAACACTTGGGAATTCAAATTACGTGAAGGTGTAAAATTCCATGACGGAACAGACTTCAACGCCGAAGCAGTCAAAATTAACTTAGAGCGTATTTTAGATCCTGAAGTTGCATCACCACGTTATTTCTTATTCCAAATGATCGATGAAATTACAGTAATTGATGAATACACAGTACAAATTAAAACAGAATATCCATTCTCACCATTACTCGCTCACCTTTCACATACAGGTAGCGGCATGGTATCACCAGCTGTTATCGCAGAAGATTACGAAGCGATGAAAGCAGGTAAAATTGCAGGTACAATCATTAACGATAAACCGATCGGTACTGGCTTCTTCACTTTCGAGAGCTGGACACCAGACGATCGTATTAAACTCGTTCGCAACGAAGACTACTGGGGAGACAAACCACATGTCGATACGGTTACTTTCCAAGTGAGCCCAGAAAGTGCGACACGTAACGCAGACTTAGAGCGTGGATTCGTTCAAATTGCGGACCCAGTTCAACCGATCGAAGTAAACTCAATTAACGAAAGTAACTTCGGTTCAGTATTCCAAAAACCATCTTCTGGCCTTTCATACATCGGATTCAACATGAACAAAAAACCATTCGATGACAAACGTGTACGTCAAGCGATCACAATGATGGTGAACCGTGCAGAAATTATCGACGGTATTTATGAAGGTTTCGGTATTCCAGCAGTCGGCCCACTCGCACCTGGTATTTTCGGTTATGACGATTCATTAGAGCCGATTGAATATGACGTTGAAAAAGCGAAACAATTACTCGCTGAAGCCGGTTATGCAGATGGATTCAAAACGACAATTTGGACAAACGACAGTGACCAACGTACAGACACTGCGATTATGCTCCAACACGCATTAAAAGAAGTTAATATCGATGTTGACATCGAACAACTTGAATGGGGTGCGTACCTCGCGAAAACAGCAGCAGGTGAACACGACATGTTCATCCACGGATGGAGCAACCCTCCTGGAGATGCTGACTACGGTTTATATGCACTCTTCAACTCAGCACAACATGGTGACGCAGGAAACCGTTCATTCTACAATAATCCTGAAGTCGACGCTTTATTAGACGAAGGTCGTCGTGAAGCAGATCCAGAAAAGCGTATGGCAATCTATAAAGAAATTCAAGAAATCTTAATTGATGACGCACCACTCATCTTCGTTCACCACCAAGAATACTTAGTGGGACTCAGCAATGACATTATCGGATTCGATATGGATACGAGCGGTATTTACAATTTACAAAACGTTCAATTCGTTGAGTAAGAAGAAAACACTCTTTTGACAATGTGCAAAAGAGTGTTTTTTTATCTCTTATAATGGAAGGGATTTTTCTATTTTCACATCTTATCACCATTTATTCCCCCCTTTACCTACCCTTTTGTTACATATTCATTTTTCATTTATTTTCTAAACATAAGTATTATGAGAAACTATTCATTTTCCGTGAAAGCGTTTAACTATTTGAAATATACAGAATAGTGGAACATAGATTGTTTTCTACTTTCAGTGTTGTCTGAATATTATTACTATGTTACAATTTCTTTACATTGAAATATGAGGAGGCTTTTACATGAAACAACGTTCTTTTTTAATGTTGCTTCTCGTCGGACTCATGTCTGTTATTTTAGCAGCTTGTTCAGGCGGTAGTGACGAAGGTTCAAAAGACAAAGAAACACCAGAAGGAACAGAAAAACAACCTGTTGAAGGCGGCGATCTCGTCATCGCAGTTCTCTCTGACGCGCAATCGCTTGACCCAGCAGGATCAAACGATTCACCTTCTTCAGTCGTACAAGCGAACATTTACGAAACACTCGTAACGCGTAACGACGAAAACGAACTCGAACCAGGATTAGCAGAATCTTGGGAAGCAATCGATGAATTAACATGGGAATTTAAATTACGTGAAGGCGTAAAATTCCATGACGGTACTGACTTTAACGCTGAAGCTGTTAAAGCGAACTTAGAACGTATTTTAAATCCAGACGTTGCATCACCACGTTTATTCTTATATGAAATGGTGACAGACGTTACAGTCGTTGATGACTACACAGTACAAATTAAAACAGAGTATCCATTCGCACCACTACTCGCTCACCTTTCACATAACGGTGGCGGAATCGTATCACCAGCAGTTATCGAAGAAGATTTAGCTGCGATGGCAGACGGTAAATTAGCAGGTACAATTATTAACCAAAAACCAGTCGGAACAGGTTTCTTCAAGTTTGAAAGCTGGAACCCGGACGATAAAATTAAACTCGTTCGCAACGACGACTACTGGGGAGACAAACCACATGTCGACACAGTCACTTTCCAAGTGAGCCCAGAAAGTGCTACACGTAACGCAGACTTAGAGCGTGGATTCGTACAAATTACAGATCCAGTTCAACCAGTTGAAGTAAACTCAATTAACGAAGGTAACTTCGGTAAAGTATTCCAAAAACCATCTTCAAGCCTTTCATACATTGGATTCAACACACAGAAAGCACCATTCGATGATGCTCGTGTTCGTCAAGCAATCTCAATGTTAGTAGACCGTCAAGAAATTATCGACGGAATTTATGAAGGTTTCGGTATTGAAGCACGTGGTCCAATCGCACCAGGTATTTTCGGACATAATGATGATTTACCATTGATTGAAAAAGACGTTGAAAAAGCGAAACAATTACTCGCTGATGCAGGTTATGCAGACGGCTTCAAAACGACAATTTGGACAAACGACAGTGACCAACGTACGGACACTGCGATTATGCTCCAACACGTATTAAAAGAAGTAAACATCGATGTTGAAATCGAACAACTCGAGTGGGGTGCGTACCTCGCGAAAACATCAGCAGGTGAGCACGATATGTTCATCCTCGGATGGAGCAACCCTCCTGGAGATGCTGACTACGGTTTATATCCACTCTTCCATTCTTCACAGTTTGGTGAGTCAGGTAACCGTACATTCTACAAAAATGACAAAGTTGACGCTTTATTAGACGAAGGTCGTCGTGAAGCAGACCAAGAAAAACGTAACGATATCTACAAAGAAGCACAAGAATTAATCGTTGAAGATGCACCGATGATCTTTATCCATCACCAAGAGTACTTACTTGGCATCAGCAATGACATCACTGGCTTCGATATCGATACGAGTGGTATTTACAAATTACAAAACGTTCAATTCGTTGAGTAATCGACAAAAGCAGGATGGCAAAAGCCATCCTGCTTTTTTTATAGAAAAGAAAAAGAGGAGATTGTCCAATAGACAATGCTCCCCTTCTCCTTATGAGTTCGCTGCGCGATTTTTACGGCTATTTTTCAAAACGACGTATAAAAATAAGATGAACGCTGCGTACACCATAATCGATGCGATTAAATAAGGGATATTGTATCCTTTATCTTCCTCTACATAATACACTTCTACACGCTCACGGTCTTGAATAATGTTGTATTGATCATCTTTCGTTAAACGAATTAAATCTTGATTAAGAACGCCACGTAATTTCACTTTCTCTTCTCCAAAACGCTCTTTCGGAATGCTGAACTTCTTCGTATCATCACTATTATTAATGACGACAATCCAATGCTCATCGTCTGAATAACGAGCGAATACTGTGAAATCATCTTCATTGTGAAGCAATTCGAACTCTCCGTTACGAATCGTCTCAGAATCATTGCGTAATGTGTTTAAGTTTCCGATGTAATCTTTCAATTCCATTTCCGTCTTGAAGTTCATCATTTGAAGCCCTTCTTCAACCGTTTCCCCATTCATCGCAATTTCTGTTCCGTACGATACTGTCGGGACTCCTGGAAGCATGAATAGCGCTGTTAAAGCTGTTTTCCAACGTGTCGGTGGAAACATTCTTAATTCGACCATTTCATATGTCATACGGAGTTGGTCGATGCGATCCACTTGTAATTGTGTGCGACGATCGACTGTCTGCATATCATCATACAATGATACTCCACTATTGAATTGAATGAATGTATCGTGGAATGTTTGCGTCAATGCATCATTTTGGATGATGTCCACATTGTTCGCCTCTGTCTGTTCAAGCGTCATCACAATTAATTTGTCAGCTTCTTTTTTGATGAGGTCGATGAGAGATTCGAGCGATACCGCATCCCAATTTTGAGTGTTCGTCAAACGAATCCCACCCCAACCATACTTCTCGACGGATGCTACGATCTCTTTCGCCATCATTGCGACAAGCATCTCGTCTATCGCCATCCATTGACCGTCTGCTGTCGTTTCGTGCTCTTTACGAAGCGGGTGCCCTTCACCTAATCGATCGATTGGGAAGTCAGCTACCGCTACCAATTTTTCGTCTTGCATTTTTTCCACTAAGCCTATTAATTCTTCTTCTGTTCCGTAATGGTCATTCACTTCGATATAAGACTCTGTATCTTCTCCCATAAAGTTTGACGCTTGCCAAACATTCCCGAGAATAACCGTCGTAAATTTCATTTCTTTAATATGATTTAAACGCTCTTTCACGCCGACAAAGTCGCCACCGTAATACGCAGATGGATCATTTAAGTCCACATCTTTGTCATTATCGCGTGTTCCGTTATTAAAACGGTCTACATTCAAATCATAAATACTTTGCTCCTCCGGACTCATCGCCAAAGCATGTATCGGAAAACTGCCAAACGTTAAGACGAAAACGAGTGCCAGCATCGCTGTTTTCATTTTGTGCAAAATGGTTCCTCCTATCTTCACTATCTCTTCATAAGTTTAACAAATTCATTATTTTGAAACCATCGTTTCTACGTTTTTTCCCATAAAAAAAGACTGTATTTCACAATACAGCCTCATCTTTTAAATGGAATGATTAAAATGAAATACCTACTGGTAATTTGAATCCGAGGAATACTGTTACGAGTACACCAACTGCGAATAAAATCCAGAACATTTTCGTGTCTTTTCCTTTTTCCGCACGGACGAGTACCATTTCCATAAATCCAATCGTCAATAATCCGAGAACGAATTTAATTCCGTACATCGCATTATCAATTGATTGATATTGCGCGAATAACGCAAAGCCTGAAACTAAAATTAAAATATAGAAAAGTCGTGCGATCATATGGAGCACTTTACGCCCTTTCGATCCGACTTTCATTTGTGATGCTGCTAAAAATAATACAATTCCGACTACCCATGTGAATATGTGTAAGTGTGTACCACTCACCATGAAACTTGGAAACATATCTTGCATGTTGTCATTCACCTCTATTTAAATTAGTATAATTCCATTCTAGCATAGATGAGAATGACTACACACTATTTCACTTCTCGAATCATCACTTTTATAAAAAAAACCACGGTTTTCGACACATTTGTCAAAATCTCCGTAGTTTTCTTTCGTTCTTTTATTTAAAATTCATCTTCTATTCATTTTCAAACGTTATTGGAAACGGTTCGTTAATGTTCCGATATCTTCGATAGAAATCTTCACTTCATCGCCAGCTTTTAAAAACTGAGGTGGATTCATCCCTTTGCCGACACCAGCTGGAGTACCTGTTAAAATGATATCTCCTGGCTCGAGTGTCACGTAACGTGAAATTTCAGCAATGATGTCTTCCACTTTGAAAATCATATTCGACGTGTGACCATTTTGACGAATTTCATCGTTTACTTTCGTGACGACCGATAAATTGTGTGGATTCGGAATTTCATCTTTTGTCACTACATACGGGCCGAGTGGACACGTTTCATTTAAACTTTTTCCTAAGAAAAATTGTTGATGTCCGTATTGGATGTCGCGCGCACTAATGTCGTTCGCGATTGTATAACCGAATACGTAGTCATATGCGA
>JASLHQ010000159.1 GCA_030152265.1 Savagea sp. | reverse complement strand
ATACAGCAGAAACGGTAATTGGGAATGCGTCCAGTTTGCATAGTTATGGACGTGAAGCGAAACGTGTATTAAATGAAGCGAGAAAAGAAATCGCTCGCAAAATTGGTGCACGTCCAAATGAAATTATTTTCACTTCGGGTGGAACGGAAGCGGATAACTTAGCGGTATTTGGGTTGGCGAAAGCACTCCGCTCAAAAGGCCGTCATATCATTACGACCGAAATTGAACATCAAGCCATTTTACAACCGATGAAGCAACTAGAAGAAGAAGGATTTGCTATTACGTATTTACCTGTCGACACTTCAGGGTTTGTCCAATTAGAAGATGTAGAACGAGCATTGCAGGAGGATACGATTTTCGTTTCAATTATGTTCGGGAATAACGAAGTCGGTTCCATTCAACCGATCAGCGAAATCGGACAGTTGTTAAAGGAGCGAGATATTCCATTTCATACCGATGCTGTACAAGCATATGGTACGGTGAAAATTGATGTCGGAGAGATGCACATTGACGCGTTAACAGCATCTGCTCATAAAATTGGTGGACCTAAAGGAATCGGTTTTCTATATGTGAGAAGTGAACTTCCTTTAATGGCTCATCAAGTAGGGGGCAATCAAGAACGAAAACTGCGTGGCGGTACGGAAAATATTCCGGCAATCGCTGCTTTCGCTGAGGCTGTCAGAAGTTCCAATCATTTCAATCATGCCAAGATGAATGAAGTAACGGAGCGATTTTTAAATGAATTAGCACAATGTTCGATTCAATATGAGATGAATAGTCCAGAGCAGAGATTAGCTCATATTGTTAATCTTTATTTTCCACATGTGACGGTTGACCATTTACTCGCACGCCTCGATTTAGAAGGTGTGGCGATTTCAAGTGGCTCAGCATGTACGGCAGGAGCGGTAGAAGCGTCGCACGTACTCGTTGCGATGTTCGGAGAAAGTGAACGAGCAAATAGCAGTGTCCGCATTAGTTTTGGGGAAGAAACGACGTTGGAAGAAGCGACAGAAGCCGCACAAATTATCGGACGTGTCGTCGAAACATTTCAACGAGGGAAAGAGTGAATACAATGACAAAAAAACAACGAGTAGTATTAGGAATGAGCGGCGGAGTTGATTCATCGGTCGCAGCTCATCTTTTATTAGAGCAAGGATATGAAGTGATCGGCGTCTTTATGAAAAACTGGGACGATTCAGATGATAGCGGCTTTTGTTCCGCAGCAGAAGATTATGAAGACGTTGTAAAAGTAGCTGAGCAAGTCGGCATTCCGTATTATACGGTCAACTTTGAAAAGGAATATTGGGATAATGTTTTTGAATACTTTTTAGAAGAGTATAAAAAAGGACGTACTCCAAACCCAGACGTCATGTGTAATAAAGAAATTAAGTTTAAAGCATTTTTAGACTATGCGATGAGTTTGGATGCTGATTTCGTCGCGATGGGCCATTATGCGCAAGTAGAACATACAGAAGAAGGAGTGCGCATGCTTCGAGGAGTCGATACGAACAAAGATCAAACGTACTTCTTAAATCAATTAACGCAAGCGCAATTAGAGAAAACATTGTTCCCACTCGGTCATTTGCAAAAAAGTGAAGTGCGCGAAATTGCGGAACGTGAAGGACTTGCGACAGCTAAGAAAAAAGATTCGACGGGAATTTGTTTCATCGGCGAGCGCGACTTCAAGCAATTTTTAAGTGAGTTTTTACCTGCTCAACCAGGCAATATGGAAACGATGGACGGCGAAGTGATGGGACGACATGACGGATTGATGTATTACACAATCGGTCAACGTCACGGTCTCGGAATCGGCGGAGCAGGTGAGCCTTGGTTCGTCTTAGGTAAAGATTTAGAGCGCAATGTACTGCTCGTCGGACAAGGATTCCACCACGATGCCCTTTACTCTGATGCGTTAAAAGCGAATCTCGTCAACTGGATGACGCCGAAAGAACTACCTGAAACATTCGAATGTACAGCGAAATTCCGCTACCGTCAACCTGATACGAAAGTGACGGTGCAACGACTTCCAAACGGTGAAGCGCTCGTGACATTTGCAGAGCCTGTTCGTGCGATTACGCCAGGGCAAGCGGTTGTCTTTTACGATGAGATGGAATGTCTCGGCGGCGGAACGATCGACGAAGTGTACAAAGATGGACAAAAATTGACTTACGTAGGGTGATATAAACATGAACTATAACGAACAAGGAATTCGCGCTTTACAAGAAGAGCGCCATGAAGAAGCGATTGAAGCATTTATGAAAGCAATCGAAACGAGCCCGGAAGATGCGGTTGCATACATTAATATCGGGAACGTTTTCGCAGCAGTAAATGACATTGAAAAAGCAGAGCAATTTTTTCAACAAGCGATTGCGCTCGATGAAAAAGCAGCGACAGCGTATTATAGCTTAGCGAATTTATATTACAATGTAGAACGCTTTGAAGAAGCGGCAAAATTGTACGAAAAAGCGATTCAGTACGAAATGACAGGTGCAGATGCGTATTACATGCTGGGGAAATGTTTTGAACAGCTTGGCAACGATAAGTTAGCACTTCCATATGTACAAAGAGCAGCTGAGCTCAATGTGAAAGACGAGCAAATTCAAGTGACGTACGGAATCATTTTATCGAAGTTAGAGCTGTTTGAAGAAGCACAAAAAGTGTTTCATCACGTATTGAAATTAAATGAAAATCATGCGGATGCGCATTACAACTTAGGGATGGTTTATGCAGTATCGACAGATGATAAAGCATCGGCAAAACATCATTTAAAGCGTGCGTATACGATCGAACCAGACCATATGCAAGCGCGTTACATTTATGACATGATTGAAGTAGGAGAACAACAACAGTAAGGAGGAAGGCAAATGGAAAATGAACCCCTTTATTTTATCGGACGAATCGTCGTGACGATTTTCCATAACGAGACGAATTTATTTTCAATCGTAAAAGTGAAACAGCGTGAAACGAATACCGATTATAAAGAGAAAGAAATTGTTATGAAAGGTCATTTTCCGAAACTTTCTCCTGAAGATGATTACCGGTTTACAGGAACATTTGTCAATCATCCAACGTACGGACGTCAATTCAATGTGACGCAATTTGCGAAAGAAATGCCGTCGACGAAAACAGGTGTCATTCATTATTTATCGAGCGATTTATTTCCGGGAATCGGGAAAAAGACAGCCGAAAATGTCGTCGATGCGCTCGGAGAAGATGCCATTCAAAAAATCGTGCAAGACCCTTCTTGTTTAGACGGTATTTCTGGCTTGAGCAAAGAGCGGAAAGAAACGTTACAAACGGTGTTGACGGAGCATCTCGGTTTAGAAAAGACGATTATTCAATTGAATGAATGGGGATTCGGACCACAACTGGCGATGAAAATATACAATACGTACCGAGAAGAAACGTTGGAAAAAATTCGAGAAAATCCATATCAACTTGTGCTCGATGTACAAGGAATTGGGTTTCAACGTGCAGATGAGCTCGGGCGACGCATCGGCATTGAAGAAACGAGTCCCGCTCGCTATCAAGCAGCGATCGTCGTCATTGTAGAGCGAGCTTCACTCGGAGAAGGGCATGTGTACGTGACGACGGAACAAGTGCTTACTGAAGCGATGCAACTTCTCCAACCGATTAGCTCTGTTCCAATCGAATACGATGCATTGGCAGAAGCGGTCGTTGAACTCGGGAAAGCTGAAAAATTAATCATTGAACGCGACAAGTTGTATTTGCCGAGTTTGCATGCGAGTGAAGTAGGCATTGCGACCGTCATTCATAGACATTTGGAACGTCCAGCGCTCGAAGAATTTCCGAAGAGTGAGATTTTTCAAGCGATTGGAGAAGTAGAAGAGGAATTTGACGTGTCGTATGCACCGTCTCAAGTAGAAGCGATTCAATGCGCGTTGACGTCACCGATGATGATTTTAACGGGAGGGCCAGGAACAGGGAAGACGACCGTGATTCGAGGCATCGTGGAAACATTCGCTAAATTGCATGGGTATTCGTTAGACCCGAAACATTACGCGTATGAAAGCCGTGATTTTCCGATAGTTTTAGCAGCTCCTACAGGTCGAGCGGCGAAGCGGATGAGTGAATCGACAGGACTTCCTGCGATGACGATTCATCGTTTGCTCGGATTTACGAGCCAAGATAATGAGGAAGAGTTTGATTCAGACGGTATTGCGGGCGAGTTGATCATTATCGATGAAATGTCGATGGTTGATAATTGGCTCGCTTACCAATTGTTAAAGGCGATTCCGAAAGATGCTCAAATTGTTTTCGTCGGAGACCAAGACCAACTTCCTTCTGTCGGTCCGGGGCAAGTGTTAACCGATTTTATTCGTTCGAAGACGATTCCGGTCATCGAATTGCAACAAGTGTTTCGCCAAAGTGGTGATTCGAGCATTATCGAACTTGCACACCAAATGAAAACGAGCGCACCGATTGCTTCTTTAACGATGAAGCGTAGCGATCGGTCGTTCATTCGAGCGCGCGGAGCTCAAGCGGCAGATGCTGTCGAACAAGTAATTGTGAATGCAGTTGAAAAAGGCTTTTCCATCCACGACATTCAAGTGCTCGCTCCGATGTACCGAGGAGACGTCGGTATCGACGCCCTTAACAAACGCATTCAAGAGAAGTTAAATCCACTCAATGACAAGAAGCGAGAAATTGTATACGGGGATACCCATTACCGAGTTGGCGATAAAGTGTTACAGCTCGTCAACCAGCCAGAGTCGAATGTGTTCAACGGTGATATTGGGGAAGTCGTCGCGATTTTTTATGCGAAAGAAACGACAGAGAAAAAAGACGTTGTCGTCGTCGCATTTGATGCGATTGAAGTGACGTATGAGAAGCAAGATTTAAATCAATTGACGCTCGCTTACTGTTGCTCCATCCATAAAGCGCAAGGGAGCGAATTTCCGCTCGTCATCATGCCGCTCGTTCGAAGTTTCCGCAACATGTTGCAAAAAAACTTAATTTATACAGGGATCACACGGGCGAAACAGTTTTTAATTTTAGTTGGGGAAGAAGATATTTGGCTAGAAGGGATGCATAAAATCGGCACGATGCAAAGGCAGACGACATTGAAAGAACGCCTGACCGATGAAGTGTATGAAGATGTTGGCGATACGCCACTCATCCTTTCTGAAGAGACGATCATGTCGATCGATCCGATGATTGGAATGGAAAATATATCCCCTTATGACTTCATGTAGCGCTTGTTGTAAGCAGTTGACAGCAAGCGCGCTTTCTCTTATACTTTACATATTCAAAAGAATATTAAACGATGAAAGAGCCGAGTAAATAGGCGATACGATTTAGAGAGTCATTTCCAGGCTGAAAAAATGACCGTCCCTCACTATTGAACGCTACTCTGGAGTTTGCTTTAAGCCGTTAGCTACGTTACCGCTTCTCAGAGATGTCAAATGATTGACGAATGAGGGTGGTACCGCGAATATGTCTTCGTCCCTTACTAATTAGATTAGGGAGAGAAGGCTTTTTTTATTGCCTAATTTTAAGGAGGAAATGAAAACGATGAAACGTTTAACAGCAGCACAAATTAGACAAATGTATTTAGATTACTTTGAATCAAAAGGTCACGCAATCGAACCTTCTGCACCACTCGTCCCAATCGACGATGATTCATTACTTTGGATCAACAGCGGTGTCGCAACATTAAAAAAATATTTTGACGGTCGTGTCATTCCAGACAACCCACGCATTACGAATGCGCAAAAATCAATCCGTACGAACGACATTGAAAACGTCGGAAAAACAGCGCGTCACCATACGTTCTTTGAAATGCTCGGAAACTTCTCAATCGGCGATTATTTCAAAAAAGAAGCGATTGAATACGCATGGGATTTCTTAACGAATAAACAGTGGATCGGTTTCGACCCAGAACTTTTATACGTGACAGTACACCCAGAGGATGATGAAGCATACCGTATTTGGGTGGAAGAAATCGGTTTAGAGCCGTCACGCATCATTCGTTTAGAAGGAAACTTCTGGGATATTGGTGAAGGTCCAAGTGGTCCGAACTCAGAAATTTTCTATGACCGTGGAGAAAAGTACGGCGCTGATTTTTCAGATCCAGAATTGTATCCAGGTGGAGAAAACGAACGTTACCTTGAAATTTGGAACTTAGTATTTTCTGAATTTAACCATAACCCAGACGGCACATACACGCCATTACCGAAGCAAAACATCGATACAGGGATGGGACTTGAGCGTATGGCATCGGTCATTCAAGACGTTCCGACGAACTTCGAGACAGATTTATTTATGCCGATCATTCAAGAAGTAGAAAAAATGTCAGGCGAAACGTATGACACATTTAGCGAAAAAGGAACGGCATTCAAAGTGATCGCTGACCATATTCGTACGGTTGCGTTCGCAATCGGTGACGGAGCATTACCTTCAAACGAAGGACGAGGCTACGTATTACGTCGTTTATTACGTCGTGCTGTACGTTACGCGAAACAGCTCGGCTTGAACGATCCGTTCATGTACAAGCTCGTACCGACAGTCGGCGCAATTATGGAAGACTTCTATCCGACTGTAACAGAAAAAAGCGACTTCATCCAAAAAGTCATTAAAAACGAAGAAGATCGCTTCCATGAAACTTTGCACGAAGGATTAGCGATTTTAGAAAGTGTCATTGAAGAAGCGAAAAAGATGGATACACCGACGATCGCGGGTAAAGATGCATTCCGCCTTTATGACACGTACGGCTTCCCTTATGAATTGACAGAAGAATATGCAGAAGAAGCAAATGTAGCGGTAGACCGCGCTGGTTTTGAAGAAGAAATGGAAGCACAGCGTAACCGTGCACGTGCAGCGCGTGAAGATGTCGATTCAATGAGCGTTCAATCAGAAGTACTCAACAGTTTAACGGAAACGAGCACATTTACAGGATACGATCAATTGACAGTGGAAACGACGGTTGCGGCAATTATCCAAAACGGCGAGCGTGTAGAGCGCATCGACAGTGGAGAAGCACAACTCGTTCTCGTCGAAACACCATTTTACGCGGAAAGTGGTGGACAAATTGCGGACGCAGGAACAATCCAAGCGGACACTGGAAAAGTAGCGGTACGCGACGTTCAAAAAGCACCGAACGGTCAAAACCTTCACCAAGTAGAAGTAGTCGAAGGAACATTAGCGGTAGGCGAAACGGTGACAGCGACGGTCACACGTGATTTGCGCAAAGCGACAATTAAAAACCATACAGCGACGCACTTACTTCATAAAGCGTTGAAAGAAGTATTAGGAGAACACGTTAACCAAGCGGGATCATATGTCGGTCCAGACCGTTTACGTTTTGACTTCTCACACTTCGGACAAGTTACTCCAGAAGAGCTCGCAGAAATCGAACGTAAAGTGAATGACCAAATTTGGCAAGATATCGCAGTTCAAATCGGTGAGTACTCACTCGACGAAGCGAAACAAATGGGTGCGATGGCATTGTTCGGCGAGAAGTATGGAGATGTCGTACGCGTTGTGCGTGTAGGAGACTATTCATTAGAACTTTGCGGTGGTTGTCATGTGGCGCGCACGAGCGAAATCGGACTGTTCAAATTAGAATCTGAAAGTGGAATCGGTGCGGGAACACGCCGAATCGAAGCGGTAACTGGAAAGCAAGCATACGAACTGTTGAAGTCAGAAGAAGCTCTTTTACAGCAAGTACAAGCGCTCGTCAAAGCAAACTCGACGAATACGGTTCAAAAAGTGGAAAGCTTATTACAACAGTTAAAAGAAATGAAAAAAGAAAACGAATCACTTCAAGCGAAGTTAGGAAATTCACAATTGGACGACTTACTTGCGCAAGCGGTAGAAGTGAATGGTGTGAAAGTGCTCGCAGCAAAAGTCGATGCGAAAGATAACGGGGCACTTCGACAAATGATCGATGAAGTGAAACAACAAATCGATGAAATTATCGTCGTATTCGGCGCAGTGAGCGGAGACAAAGTCATGTTGGCAGCGGGTGTTTCAAAACCGTTGACGAAAACATATAAAGCAGGAGACATCGTAAATCACGTCGCAACACAATGTGACGGTCGTGGTGGCGGACGTCCAGACATGGCGATGGCAGGTGCGAAAGATGCTTCTAAATTAGATGAAGCACTACAATCTGTTCAAGAATACGTCAAATCTATTTAACCTCAGCGCTAAATCGGGTATACTTGAATGAGGATGAATATAGATGAGTAAGATTGGAAAGTGGGGTGTTCCCTATGGATTCATTCGATCAAACGATGAAGTTTAATTTTCCAGATGAGTCAAAAGATGAAGAAGTAAAACAAGTGATGCTACACGTTCATAATGTTTTACATGAACGTGGGTACAACCCGATCAATCAAATTGTCGGTTACTTGCTTTCAGGCGACCCAGCGTATATTCCTCGTCATGAAGAGGCTCGAACATTAATGCGCAAGCTCGAACGTGATGAAATCATAGAAGAACTTGTGAAGTTTTACATTAAAGAGCATGGAGGCAAAATGGATTGAGAACGATGGGGCTAGATGTCGGATCCAAGACGGTAGGCGTCGCGGTGAGCGATGCCTTCGGTTGGACGGCACAGGGAGTCGAAACGATTCAAATTGATGAAGCGAAAGAAGAATACGGTCTTGAACGATTGGCAGAACTCGTGAAAGAACATGAAGTATCCCGCTTTGTCGTCGGCTACCCGAAAAATATGAACAATACAGTAGGACCGCGCGGTGAAGCGAGCGAACGATACGCTGACATGTTGCGGGAACAATTCGGATTTCCGGTCGTCCTTTGGGATGAGCGTTTATCTACGATGGCGGCAGAACGCATGCTCATTGAAGCGGATGTCAGTCGTGCGAAGCGTAAAAAAGTAATCGATAAGATGGCAGCGGTGATGATTTTGCAAGGCTATCTCGATTCAAAAAACTAATGAGGTGAAAGCAATGGAACACGGAGAACATAAAACAATGACGATCATTGATGAGAAAGGAAATGAACATGTTTGTGAAATCATTTTAACTTTCGATTCACCACAACCTGAAAAATTCGACCGTTCTTATGTCGTTTACCACGTATTAACAGGTGAACCACAAGAAGATGAAGAAGTTGAAATTCACGCTTCAGCATTTATCCCTTCTGAAGGAGAAGGCGGAGATTTAATGCCGATTGAAGATGATGAAGAGTGGGATATGATCGAAGAAATCGTCGGTGCTTTTCTCGATGAGGAAGACGAAGAATAAAGATTCGATAAGCGATCAAACGACGGAAGGCGGAATGCACAGACATTCCGTCTTTCCACGTTTACAATGAGGTGAAACAATGACAGAACAACAAAAACCGACGGAGCATATTAGTTTTGAATTGCGTAAAAAAGAGGCGCGTACTGTTCGTAAAGTCGTAACTTTTACAGGGATTGCTTTTTTAAGTATTGGTCTTCTCATTAGCGCTATCCTTTATTTTTATGTGAAAGGTGGTTTAAAAGCGTACGATGCAAAAGATGACAGTGAGATTACTGTTGAGATTCCAATTGGCTCTGGTTTAACGCTCATTTCTAAAAAGCTAGAGGAGGCAGGCGTCATTAAAGATGCTCGGATTTTTAAATATTACGCGAAGTTTAATAATGAATCGCAATTCCAAGCGGGGACTTATCAGTTGACAAAATCGATGACTCCTGATGAATTGATTGAAAGTTTGAAGACAGGAAAAGTGTATCGTAAACCTGTTTTCACAATGACGATACCAGAAGGATTGACGATTGAACAAATCGGAGAAGTTGTTGAAAAAAATACAGCAATTACGAAAGAAGAGTTCGTTTCATACGTGAATAAACCTGAAACGATCGATCATCTCATGGAATTGTATCCGAATATCGTAACAGAAGAAGTGAAAAATGAACAAATTCGCACACCGTTAGAAGGATATTTATTCCCAGCAACGTATCCTTTCTATGAAGAAAACCCTTCAGTAGAAGATATTGTTTTAACGATGATGGAAGGAACGGCGATGAACGTCACTCCTTATTTAGATTATTTAGAGTCAAAAGGGAAGACGGTTCATTGGTTGCTCACCTTCGCATCATTATTAGAACGTGAAGCGACGGCAACGGCGGACCGAGAGTCAATTGCAAGCGTGTTTTACAATCGTTTAGAGGCAGGCATGCCTTTACAAACAGACCCGACAGTATTGTATGCATTAGGTGAGCATAAAGATCGTGTTTTATACAAAGATTTGGAAGTGCAAAACCCTTATAATACGTATCAAAATAAAGGGTTACCACCAGGGCCGATTGCAGCACCTGGACGTTCTTCAATTGAAGCAGTAACTGATCCGGCAGATACAAACTATTTATACTTCTTGGCGGATAAAGATGGAAATAATCACTTTACGGATTCGTACGAGCAACATTTAATTAACCGAGATAAATATATTACTGGAAAGAAGGAGTAATCAAAGATGGAAAAGAAAACGACGCGACATTATTTATTTCCAGAAATCGATTCTCCAGTTCTTCTTCAAATGAAAGAGTATGCAAAAGAGCATTTCGTCCCGATTATGGATGAACGCTCTTTACATATGTTGTTGACACTTTTAACAGTACAGCAACCGAAGCGAATTCTCGAACTTGGCAGCGCGATCGGCTACTCCGCTATACGGATGGCGCTCGCTTTGCCAAATGCGCACATTACAACGATTGAACGCGATGATGTGCGTTATGAAGAAGCTGTACAAAACATTCACGATGCTGAGTTAAATGAACGCATCGCCATTCATCATGCGGATGCATTAGAATGGGACCCGACAAAACTTCACAAAACGTTCGATGCCTTATTTATCGACGCAGCAAAAGGCCAATATGAACGATTTTTTGAAAAGTATGAGCCTTATGTCCAAGTGGGTGGCATCATATACTGTGATAACATCGCGATGGACGGTCAAGTGTTGCATCCGTTAAGCGACATTCCGCGTCGCAATCGCACGATGATTCGCAATTTACAACAATTTATTGAAACGATGTACAATCATCCGAGATATGAAGTATCTTATTTGAATATCGGGGATGGGTTGCTCATCGCACGTAAAGTAAAGGAAGATGAAGCATGAAACGAATGAAACCTCTCGTCATCGGAATTGCAGGTGGATCAGGTTCTGGAAAGACGAGTGTCACACGTAAAGTAATGGATGTCTTTCATGAGCATTCAGTCGTTGTGATTGAGCAAGATTACTATTATAAAGATCAATCACATCTTTCGTTTGAACAACGACTTCAGACGAATTACGACCATCCACTTGCATTTGACAACGACTTACTCATCGAACATATTGAGAAGTTAGTCGCGCGTCAGCCGATTGAAAAGCCGGTTTATGATTATGAACGTCATACACGCTCAACAGAAGTCATTCACGTCTCGCCGATGGATGTCATTATCGTAGAAGGTATTTTAGTTCTTGAAGATGAGCGTTTACGAGAATTGATGGATATGAAATTGTTTGTTGATACAGATGCAGATTTGCGCATTTTAAGACGAATCGTGCGCGATACGGAAGAACGTGGCCGCACATTGCAATCTGTCATCGATCAATATTTATCGGTCGTCCGTCCGATGCACAATCAATTTATCGAACCGACGAAGCGATATGCGGACATTATCATCCCAGAAGGTGGAGAAAATGATGTCGCAATCGATCTCATCGTCACGAAAATAAAAACAATTGTTGAATTTGAAGCATAGTTGTACTATGATGGCAATAATTAAAAAAATGAATAGGACGAAACACTATGTCGCCTCCGCATTTTTCTGTCGGAGCGGCATAGTGTTTTTCTGAATATATTTAGGAGGAATTGTATTATGGCGTCAGAAAAGCAATATCCAATGACAGAAGCAGGAAAGCAAAAATTAGAAGAAGAATTAGAGTTTTTAAAAACGGTTAAACGTAAAGAAGTAGTAGAGCGCATTAAAGTAGCGCGTAGCTACGGTGACCTTTCAGAGAACTCAGAGTACGATTCAGCGAAAGAAGATCAAGCATTCGTGGAAGGGAAAATTTCTTCACTCGAGTCGATGATTCGCAATGCAGTCATCATTACAGAAGACGAATTGAAAACAGATGAGGTCGGCCTCGGTAAAACAGTGACATTTAAAGAATTGCCAGACGAAGAAGAAGAGACTTACACGATTGTAGGTTCTGCTGAAGCAGATCCTTTAGAAGGACTCATTTCAAACGACTCACCAATCGCGAAAGCGTTGATCGGTCATAAAAAAGGTGACGAAGTAAAAATTCAAACACCAGGTGGCGAAATCGAAGTCGTTATCGTTGATGTTCAATAAAACGCATGTGTGAAAGGGTGAATCGCAATGAAGGAACCGATTTCACGAACTTCTAAACAGCGGAAACGAAAATCAGAACGTCTATTAAATCGATTAATTGTCAGTATCGTGTTACTCGTCGTAGTGACGGCGATCATTTTAATTAATATTAATCTTCCCGTTGAACAAGCAAATCCATCTGAAAAGCAACAACCATCAGATGCGACAGAAGTAAAAACTAAAAAAGATGAATCGAATCAAAAAGGCGAGGCAGAACAAAATGACTCGGCGACAAAGTCCACGAATCAACCGATTGAAGAGCAAACAACTTCACCAGGCATCGTGAGTAAGCCAGAACAAGATGAAGATTCTATCGTGATCGAAACGATTGTGGACACATCTTGGGAGCCGATTGGTACGAAACAAACAGGATATCACGAATCAAAGTATGATGGTCAATCACTCGATTGGCACGAGAAAAAAGAAGCCATTGCATACGCTACTTTATTTGATGTAGATGATTTAATCTTTTGGAAAATTAAAAATGGTGGCGACGAACAACGCTCAATCGGTATCGTATCGACATTTGATGAAAAACATAAATACCGAGTGTACTTACAATGGGAAGACGGCAAAGGATGGAAGCCGACTAAATTGGAAGTGTTACGCACATTAGATTTTGAATATTAGGAGGAGAACGATGAAAGTAGGTATTATTGGTGCGATGGAAGAGGAAGTACAACTTCTTCGCGCACAAATTGAAAATCCGAAAGTTCAAACGATTGCAAATTGCGAAATGATCGAAGGAACGTTAGAAGGCATGGAAGTTGTCCTCGTCAAAAGTGGCATCGGAAAAGTGAATGCGGCATTAGCGACGACGTTGTTGTTAAATACGTATGCACCAGATGTCGTCATTAACACAGGTTCAGCAGGTGGATTTGGAGAAGGACTTACAGTCGGAACAGTCGTTATTTCGGACGAAGTAACGCATCACGATGCGGACGCAACAGTGTTCGGATACGTTTACGGTCAAATTCCACAAATGCCAGAAACATTTAAATCAGATGCTCGCTTAATGGAAGTAGCGCAAGAAGCGATAGCGGAGATTGGGGAGCATCCGTCAGCAATTGGCTTAATCGCTTCAGCGGATACATTTATGGCAGATCCAGCACTCGTCGAAAAAACACGTGCTCGTTTCCCAAAAATGATCGCAGCAGAGATGGAAGCGGCAGCGGTTGCACAAATTTGCTATCAGTTTGGAACACCATTCGTCGTCATCCGTGCATTATCTGACATTGCAGGAGTAGAATCGAATATTAGCTTCGATGAATTTTTACCAGTCGCTGCAAAACATTCAACGGAAATCGTTTTACGTGTTTTGTCGAAATTAAATTAATTTCATGGTAAAATAAGATTACGTATTGGAAGACAGGGAGGTCATCATCATGTTTGGATTAATGTTAGGTGTCTTTTTACTATCAACTTTATTAACAGCAGTTATTGCATTTGAAGTACGTGAAAATTAATTTTGAAGAGGGTGTTTCCAACAAAGAGGGTCTTCCTCATCAAGTAGGAAACTCCCTTTTCTTTTTGTTGAAAGAGAGGGATTGTATTGCTTCGACGTTTTACCCCGACCGCTTACACGAAATCATTTCGTGACATTACACCAGAACGTTTACATGAGCGTGGCATTCGAGCGGTCATTACAGACTTAGATAATACGTTAATTGAATGGGACCGCGCCCATGCGACCGATGAAGTAATTGCATGGATTCGCTCGATCGAGAGCGCAGGCATTCAAGTCATTTTAATGAGTAATAACAATGAGGAACGAGTGAATATTTTTGCTGAGCCTCTCGGAGTACGCTACATTGCGCGCGCAAATAAGCCGTTGCAAGGTGCTTATAAAAAAGCACGTCAAATGCTTCAAGTGAAAGATTCAGAAATCGTTTGCGTCGGTGATCAGCTAATGACCGATATTTTAGGTGCGAATCGTGCGCGATTACAGTCGATTCTCGTCTTACCGATTGTCACTTCTGATGCGAAAGCGACAAAATTTAATCGGTTCGTAGAAAGCAAAATTATGAAGAAATTAGTCCGTCAAGGATTGCAAGTGAAAGAAGGTCTCGTATGGAACAATTAATGTGTATCGGCTGTGGAGTCGAAATTCAAACTGAAGATAAGCAAAAAGAAGGATATGCACCTCCTTCGTCGCTCGAAAGAGAAGAAGTCATTTGTCAACGTTGCTTCCGCTTACGCAACTACAATGAAATTGCACCCGTTTCATTGACAGCAGATGACTTTTTGAAGATTTTACATTCGATTGGTGAAAAAGATGCATTAATCGTAAAAATGGTCGACATTTTCGACTTTAACGGGAGCTGGATTAATGGGTTGCATCGTTTCGTCGGGAAACAACCGATTTTGCTCATCGCGAACAAAGTAGACGTGTTACCGAAAGTCGTCAACCGCAATCGTTTAATCCATTGGATGCGTGCAGAAGCGAGACGTCTCGGTTTAAAACCAGTGGATGTTGCGCTCATTTCCGCGCATACAGGAGAAGGCGTGGAAGAAGCGATGGAACTTATTGAACAACATCGCAAACAGAAAGACGTTTATGTTGTTGGAACGACGAATGTTGGAAAGTCGACATTTATTAATAAAATTATCGAAACGGCGACAGGAGAAGGTGAAGTAATTACGACTTCTCATTTCCCTGGTACGACATTAGGCTTAGTTGAAATTCCGTTAGCGGACGGTCAGTATATGATCGACACTCCAGGAGTAATTAATGATCATCAAATCGTTCACTATTTAAATCCGAAAGAGTTGAGCTTAACGCTTCCGAAAAAAGAATTAAAGCCGAAAGTGTATCAATTAAATGAACAACAAACGATCTTTATCGGTGGCTTTGCGCGTTTTGATTTTGAGCAAGGGTCACGCAATGCATTTACATTTTACGTGTCGAATCAAATCCCACTTCACCGTACAAAATTAGAAAATGCAGATGAACTGTATGACAATCATAAAGGAAAAATGTTGGCTCCACCTTCTGTTGAAACGTTAGAAGCGATGCCAGCATTTACGAAATATCAATATTCGATTAAAGAACCGACGGATATCGTCATTTCAGGTTTAGGTTGGATTACAGTACAGCAACCGAATGTCGTCGTATCGGTGCATGCACCGAAAGGGATTGCTGTACTCGTTCGTCCATCAATCATTTAACAGGGGGAAGGACAATGAAGAAATGGTTTGCGGTCATCGGGGATCCGATTGCACAATCGATGTCACCGACGATGCACGAAGCGTGGCTTCAACAAAATGAAGTGGACGCTTCGTACATTCCGATTCACGTTCCAAGAGGGACTATTGAAGAAGCGGTTCGTAGCTTGAAAACATTAGGTTGCTCGGGGTGGAATGTGACCGTTCCACATAAAGAAGCGATCATTCCATATTTGGATGAGATCGACCCGCTCGCTGAAGCGATGCAAGCGGTAAATACCGTCGTCGTAAAAGAAGGACGACTTCACGGATACAATACAGATGGGGTCGGATTTGTCGCTTCGTTACGAGAGACGTTTCCGGAAGTATCAACAGATGCAACGATTTTAATCGTAGGTGCTGGGGGAGCGGCGAAAGGAATTAGTTACGCCCTTCATCAAGACGGATTCCGCAATATGACGATTGCGAATCGTACGTATGAAACAGCTGAACAGCTAAGCAAACAGTTGAAAGTAGCGGCGATGACACTTAAAGAAGCAGAACAACAACTCGCACAATTCGACATTATCGTTCAAACGACATCTGTCGGAATGGTGCATAGTCAAGAAGGAAGTCCACTTGACGTTTCACGATTAAAACGTGGTACAATTGTGGCAGATATTATTTACAACCCTTTACAAACAGAGCTAATGAAGCAAGCTGAAGCATTGGGTGGCAAAACGATGAACGGCATCGGTATGTTCGTTCATCAAGGAGCAATTGCATTTCAGCATTGGCTCGATATTCAACCGGATACGGAGCAAATGACTGCACGTATTCGTCAACAACTAGGAGGCAACTCATGCTAACAGGAAAACAGAAAAGATTTTTACGCAGTAAAGCACATCATTTGAACCCAATCTTCCAAATCGGAAAAAGTGGGTTAACGGAGCAAATGATTATTGAAATAGAAGCGGCACTCGAAGTACGCGAATTGATCAAAGTATCAATGCTTCAAAATTGTGAAGAACCGAAAGAAGATATTCAAGCAAAATTTGAAGAAGCGGGTATCGAAGTCGCTCAACAAATCGGTAATATTTTTGTTTTATATAAAGAATCAGAAGAGAATAAAACGATTAAATTGCCATAAGGAGTTATTATGCGAAGAATAAAAAAAGTAGGAATTTTAGGTGGAACATTTAATCCACCGCATAATGGACATATTAAAATGGCTCAAACGGTGATGGAAGCTTTAAAATTAGACGAAGTGCGTTTTATGCCGAATGCGATCGCACCACATAAACATGTGCGAGACGATGTCAGTGCAGATATGCGTTTGCGCATGGTAGAACTCATTTGTTGGCCGTATGAGCGCTTTTTCCCTTTCAACTATGAAATACGAAAAGGCGGTTTATCATACACATACGACACGATGAAAGACTTATCGGAGAGCGAACATTTCACTCACTTTTATTTCATCATCGGTGGGGATATGATCGACACGTTAGAAACATGGCATGAAATCGATGCGCTCAGTGAGCTTGTTACATTTGTCGGTGTCATGCGTCCAGGAACGAAAGGGTTGTCGAAATATCCAGTCGAGATTGTGGAAATGGAACCGATGGATATTTCTTCTACGATGATTCGTGAAAAAGTAGCGCGTGGAGAATCAATTTCTCATTTAGTTCCACTCGCCATTGAACAAATTATTCGTGAGGAGGGGTTATATGACGTTTGAGGCGATGCAGAAGAAAGTTGCGACATACCTCGATGAAAAACGTTATGCCCACGTATTGCGTGTTGTCGACATGGCTGAGAAATTAGCGGAACGTCATGGGATATCGGTAGAGCGAGCGAAACAAGCTGCCCTGCTCCATGATGTCGCTAAAAATATGCCGAAAGAAGAATTGCGTCAAGCGATCGAGCAATCAGGCCGTGATTTAGAAGTATTAAATTTTCATCATGAACTATGGCATGCGAAAGTTGGCGCGATGATTGCGAAAGACGAATTTAATATTGAAGAAGAATGCATATTAGATGCCATTCGCTATCATACGACGGGGCGCGCTCAAATGACGAGTTTAGAAATGGTCATTTATTTAGCGGACCTCGTTGAAGAAGGGCGCAATTTCCCAACGGTGGAACAGTTGCGTCAAGTCGCATTCGATGAAGTGTTAGAAGATGCGATGGCGATTGCGATTCGCCATTCCATTCAATTTTTAGCTTCAAAAAGTGTAGCCATTTATCCAGATTCATTTGAATGTTACAATGAACATATGTTAAGGAAAGGGAAGTGACCAGTTTTGACATTATTACAAACAGTGTACGAAGCGATCGATGATAAACGAGGAGAAGATATTGTCGTCTTGAATATGGAAGGCATTTCTCCACTCGCCGATCAGTTCATCATTACGCATGCGAATTCAGAGCGTCAAGTTCAAGCAATCGCACGTGAAGTGAGCGATGCAGCATCTAAATTAGGTCACCATGCGAAACGTCTTGAAGGTTTAGACGGTGGTCGTTGGGTTTTAATTGATTTAGGAGATATTGTCGTTCACGTCTTCCACCGTGATGAGCGTGCGCATTACAATTTAGAAAAATTGTGGCGTGATGCTCCTTTAATGGAAGTTGAGATGAGTCAATGAGTTCGTATACAGAATTTGCAGCCATCTATGATCAATTGATGGTCACGATTCCGTACGATGAATATGTTAAAATGATCGAGCGAGCGAGCCAAACTTCGCTCGCTTCTTTACATATTTTAGACCTCGGTTGCGGAACGGGGACATTGACCGAAATGTTAGCAGCGCAAGGCGCACATGTGACAGGAATCGATTTATCCGAACAGATGATTGAGATTGCGAGAAATAAAGAAGGCGCTCAAGCCCATTATGAAGTCGGTGCGATGCAAAACTTTCAATTAGAAAAGACGTATAATCTCATCGTCTGTGCGATTGATGCGCTCAACTATTTAACGACTTGGGAAGAAGTTGTCGAGACATTTGAACGAGTATACGCGCATTTAAAAGAAGGTGGAATCTTCATTTTTGACATCCACAGCTTAGAGAAAATGGCGATTTTATATGAGGAAAGTCCGTTCACCTATGACGACGGTAAGATTGCTTACATTTGGGAGACAGAAGAGGATGAGGAGCCGAATGCGATTATTTCTCACCTCGCTTTTTTCGTAGAGCAAGAAGAAGGGTTGTATCGTCGTTTTGATGAAACGCACCGTCAACAAACGTATCCGTATGAGCATTATGCGCACGCACTACAAAGTGTCGGATTTACGATTGAAATGATCACAGCGGATTGGTCGTTGACACCTCCTGATGAAGAGAGTGAACGTATTTTTTTCCAAGTGAAAAAGTAAAATCTTTTCATTTATTCATGTAAAAATAAAAAATGAACGAAAAAGCACATGTCATTTCTTTTTTCGTTATAGTAAAAGTGACTCCGTACAGATTCGAAAGTAGGTGACGAAATGTTATCGAACATTCGAGATGAATGGCGTCACTTTCTTCCTTATGTATTAGCAGTTGTTGTCGTGATCATTTTAATTGGCAGACGTTTTATCATGGCAGATGCTTCACCACCGGTTGCGATGCGAGATGAGCCGACCGAAGACTTTTCGGTTGAAGAAGTGGAAGAAGACACTTTTGATGAGAAAGCGGATATTGTCGTTGAAATAAAAGGAGCGGTCGCACGTCCTGGGCTGTATGAATTAGAGGAAGGAGCGCGTCTTTACGATGCGATTCAGCGGTCGGGTGGATTTTTAGAAGAAGCGGATGATCGTTTGTTAAACTTAGCCGAGCGATTGGAAGATGAGATGAGCATTTATGTCCCGTATGAAGGGGAAGTTGAATTTGAAATCGCTATGGAAACGACAAAAAGCTCTTCAGAAGAAAAAGAACAAAAAATTAATATTAATCGAGCTGACGCGAATGAATT
>JASLHQ010000125.1 GCA_030152265.1 Savagea sp. | reverse complement strand
GGTTCGTTAGAGCGAGAAGCGATTGAGCGTGCGCTCGATGTGAACGTAGCAGCACCGATTCAATTAGCAAATGCGTTCATTTCCGCATTGCAAAATGAAGACGTTGAAAAGCGCATTATGAACATTTCATCAGGTGCCGGGCGCAAACAGTATGACGGTTGGGGTGTGTACGGAACGACGAAAGCCGCGCTCGACCATTTTTCGACGATCGTTCATGAAGAACAGAAAAAGCAGCCGTATCCTGTTCAAATTGTTTCGATCGCGCCAGGGATTATCGATACGAATATGCAAGAGGTCATTCGTTCGAGCGATGAATCACGTTTCCCTCTTTTAGAGCGCTTTATCGACTATAAAGAAACAGGCGCACTTGCGACACCTGAAGAAACGGCAGCTCGCTTGCTTGCGTTTTTGCGTAGCGAATGGATGAATGAACGTATTATCGCTGACGTGCGAGACGTCGAGTAATGATGTACGTCGTCCTCACGCTCATTTTAGCGCTGTACGGAAGTATGCACGGATTTGTCGCCTGGACGTTAGCGAAACAGTTTCCACGGTTTTCCTTGCCGATTTATAGCATCATTTTTATCCTGACAGTGATGAGCATCGCTGTCGTAGCGGTGCGGACGAAAAGTATCGGCTCTTTATTCGGGCAGCTCGGGAGTTATTGGATGGCGCTCGGTTTGTTAGCGTTCGTCATTTATGCGCTCTTTCATTTTTTACCGTTTCCTTCTTTTTGGTGGAGTACGGCATGTATCGTGTTATTGTTTGCGGGAGGCATTTGGCAAGCGGAACGACTGCAAAAAACGTCTTACAAGGTCGAGACGATTCCGGTAGAACAACCTGTACGCATCGCCTTGCTGAGCGACATCCATCTCGGCTATGTGAATGGGGTTAGAAAACTTGAGCGTATCGTACAACGTGTGAACGAGGAACAGCCGGATGTCGTATTCATCGCGGGTGATTTATTTGACAGTAATTTTGAAGCGATGCGACATCCTGAGCGCATTCAGGAGTTACTCTCAACTTTTCGATCGACGTACGGAACGTTTTTAGCGTGGGGCAATCACGATGCTGGCGACAACTTTGATAAAATGAGAGCGCTCGTTTTACAGACGAA
The DNA here is from genome assembly GCA_030152265.1 of Savagea sp. Classification (GTDB taxonomy): domain Bacteria; phylum Bacillota; class Bacilli; order Bacillales_A; family Planococcaceae; genus Savagea. The sequence continues at coordinate 2,069 of JASLHQ010000125.1, read as the reverse complement.
CATTCATTTATTAGAAGATGAAGTCGTCGATGTTGGACCGTTCGTCGTCGGTGGACGAAAAGACGTCCGTCCAATCGGTGACCAAGGCGGCGAGCGCCATTCCATTGAACAAGCGCTCGATGCTATCGATTCGTCAAAGCCGGTATTTATGCTCGACCATCAACCGTCGACCGTGCTCGATTACGACGACCGCATCGACTTGATCGTCTCCGGGCATACACATCGCGGGCAAGTGTGGCCGTTTCATCTCATTACGCAAAAAATCTTTCCAGTCGACTACGGCATGTTGCGGAAAGAAAACGGAAACGTCGCCATCGTCTCATCCGGCGCAGGCTTCTGGGGACCCCCGATTCGCATCGGGACGAAAAGTGAATACGTCATCATTGAACTTCAACCTTCTATTTTACAATAAATAAAAACGACTGCTCGTGGAATGTATGAGTAGTCGTTTTTTGTACGTGTTATTGGTCGTAAACTTCTGTTTTTATTTTTTTCGTTTTTGCGTTGAATGAGGCGAAGTAGCGTAAGTACCAGAAGTCGTCGCGTTCGATATCGATTTCGGGGTTCGTTTCCGCTTCTTGTCGGTTCAGTTCGTACGTTTCCTCGTCCCATAGTTGGGCGTTGACGGAAGCGGAGCGGTATTGGATGCCGAGGTCGTCGAGTGTTTTTTGCATAAATTGCACTTCTTTTTCAAACTGCTCGACTGAAACATTCGTCGCGTCCATCATGATCATGAGCCACGGCTCTTCTACGAAAGATAAAGTCGGTGACCAATCGGTATGCGTCGGCAATTCTCCACGCATGACGGAAAACTCCATGTCGACTCCGCGGACATGTGGCGCTCCTGAACGAAAGGCTTCCACTAAATAAGCGCCTGCTTGTTCGTTCAGGCGACGATTTAATGACGTATCCATACGGCTATCTCGCACGCCATCATAATGGGGGTGTTGACCGAAAAATCCACCGCGCATCATCTCAACTTCTTGAGGCAGTTGATCGCCTGTTACGATAAAATCATACGTTCCTGTTTTAAAATTGTACCATCCTCTTTCAATATGAAACGTTTCTTCAGGGTACGTCTTTTGTAAAAACTGTTCCGTATTTTGTTTGGCGATCGTTTTAGAAAGCGGATTGCCGGTGAATGCATTGGCAATGAATGCGAAAACGAGTGTAATTGTAATCGCGATGCCGAGCCAAATTTTCTTTTTCATCGTTGTTCCTCCTTTTGTAAAGCTTGAATCCAAGCGTAAGCGATAAAAGCGCCGATGAGTGAGACGAGTGTGTAAATGGTTCCCATACTTGCGACACTGATGATGATTTCCGTAAAGGAAGCGTCTCCGAAATCATCTTGTACGTAATATAAGAAAGAAGGGACGAAGCTTAGCACGATCGGGGGCAACCACGTTCTGTAAAAGGCGTATAATAAGCCGCCGAGCAAAGCGTATGCCCATAAGCCATTAAAGGTCAACTCCGGAATGATTGTCGTTCGCATCGCGAGTAAAAAGGCGAGTGTGACGAGTATAAATTCATACCGTTTCATTTGGCGTGTCACTTTTTTTATCGTCTTCGCCGCTTCTTCATTCGGATTCGGTAAGTCGACGGTAATCACTTCTTCCATTTGGGCTAAAGCGGTTTGGCAAGAAGGACATTGTGGCAAATGTTCTTCTACCCACTGTTTCGTTTCTTCTTGTAACAAGTCGTCGACGTATAAAGGAAGTAAATCTTCCACAATCGCACATCGGTTCATCTTCACTCCTCCAATCGTTGTTGCATTTTTTGTTTCGTTCGATGAAACGTGACGCGGGCGTATGTTTCACTTTTTCCGAGCAGTTGACCAATTTCAGCGAAAGAGCGTTCTCCGAACAACCGTAATGTCATCACTTCTTTAGGCGGGGAGGGCAATGTTTGAATGAAGGCGAGAATAGTGTGTGTTTCTTCTTTGGCGAGCCATTCTTCTTCCGTACTTTCCCGTGCTAATTGCAATGCCCATTCTTCTTGTAAAATTGGATCTTTCTTTTTCGAACGAATGTAATTGAGTAAATGAAAGCGGGCGATGGAAAAGAGCCACG
>JASLHQ010000078.1 GCA_030152265.1 Savagea sp. | reverse complement strand
TTATCAACAATGAAAACGACAATACCGATTTCGGTTTGCACTGTTTCTGAAATAAAAGAAAAAATGAATGAACCGTTAAAAAATCCACTAATTATAACAGGTTCTCTCTATTTACTTCAATCGATGTGAAAACATCGATTTTTTTATTTGAAAATGGGTGATAATGAGCTGGAATGATTAAAAGCGAACGATCTATATATAAAGTTGCACAAGTACAGATGTCCGTATAATTTTATGCAAAAATTAAATAAAGAGAAAGATGAAGGTGTAATGGAAGAAATGGAAAAGCAAACGAAGAGTGACGTATCGCTTTTGTCCAAGCAATTAAAAATGGTATCATTTACAGTAGATTCGCGATTTGAAAATATAAATGAACTTGTGACATTTATGCGACTGATTGAAAATGGAAAGCGTGCAATCGAAGTTGAATCGGTACAATTTTTTGAACGAGATGAACTAAAGAAAGCGCAAAATTTTCTGTATCTCGTCAAGTGAATTTTGGAATGGTCATCTTTTATATGAGGAGGGGGTCGAGTAATATGGAAACGTATTATATGCTCGTCTTTTTTCTTGTTGGTTTAGTCTTCGGTTCTTTTTATAATGTTGTGGGATTACGGGTACCTAAAGGAGAATCCGTTGTATCTCCTCCATCACATTGTACTGTGTGCGAACGTAGATTGACACCTGTTGATCTTATTCCAGTTTTATCTTACCTCGTATTGAAAGGGCGCTGTCGTAAATGTCATACACACATTTCTCCCACGTATCCTTTTATGGAATTTATAACGGGTTTATTGTTTGTACATAGTTACGCAATGTTTGGATTTTCAAAAGAACTCATCGTCGCATTATTTTTTGCTTCACTACTCGTGATTATAACCGTGTCTGACATTGCTTATATGCTTATTCCAAATAAAATCGTGTATCCAGCGTTCTTTATTTTCATTGGATTACGATGGATGAGTCCGCTTGAACCATGGTGGTATGCCTTTATAGGAAGTGCTATTGGATTCGGTTTACTATTCTTCATTGCAATCGTCTCGAGAGGCGGAATCGGCGGAGGAGATATTAAGTTGTACGCTGTTCTCGGACTTGTCCTCGGAATATGGAATACATTACTCAGTCTTTTTTTAGCATCGTTCATCGCCGTAGTTTATGGTGTCGTCATTTTAATGAAACGCAAACGGAAAAGACGTGTTCCCATTCCGTTCGGCCCAGCAATTTCGTTAGGTTCATGGCTAGCTTATCTTTATGGAGATGCAATAATTCAATGGTATTTCAAATTACTTTAAATAAATATGACTTTGGTATGTCACATATCTGAGCTTCCCCATAAATGTTAGAAACCAAACTAACATTTATGGGGTGTTTTTATGTTTACATTTATATTACACGATCAATTAACAGCGATGGCGCGTTATTTAAAATGGAAATGAAAGCTATAAAACTATTGCGGAAAGCATTGGTACAGTGAAATTGCTAGTCATTACATAGGTGAAATTATTTGAAGTGCAAGAGATAGACGCTTTTAAGAAGGGCTATACAAATTATTTTAATCAGTTTAAACTACATGTAGTGAAAATCGTCATAACGAGTTAATCAATATTTTTCAAAAATAACTTTTTGGTGATATTAATGATAAAAGATTGATTAAAACAAAGGGAATTATCAAGAAATATGCAGCTGATCAAAATACTTTAAATATACATTATCAGTGTTTTGAAAGTTATTTCCCATCGCAAAAATAATCATTTTTGAAACTTTATTATATTATGAAATGTGGTATTATTAGAATAGTAATAAGTATGTTTTGAAATAAAAAGAAAATCTGGGCATATCCTCTGTTAAAAATGTAAATTCAACAATAAACGACAAAAAAATGTAGAAGAATTATAATAGAGTAGAGAGGAGAATGTTCATGTTACAAACAGATAAAAAGTGGATTGTTGCGTCGCAATCACCACGACGAAAAGAGATTTTTAAAATGTTGGAACTTCCTTTTGAAATCGTCGTCTCTAATACAGAGGAAGGTGGACGTCAAACGGATGAATCCGTCGAAAATTACGCTATGCGCTTAGCGCGTGATAAAGCGGAGGCTGTTGCGCAAAGCGATCGCGATGCTGTGGTCATCGGTGCCGATACAGTCGTTTCTTTGCAAGGGAAACTATTGCCTAAACCGAGAACGAAGGAGGAAGCGGCTTTTTATTTGCGCTTACTCAGCGGTAGAACGCACGATGTCATAACAGGTGTAGCCATTTCACATCGAGAAAAGACGCACTGTTTTTATGAGCGAACGATTGTCCATTTTCATGCGCTTGATGAAGCGATGATTCGCGCCTATGTCGAAACGGGAGATAGCTTAGATAAAGCGGGTGCTTATGGCATTCAAACGCTCGGTGCATTATGCGTAGCGAAAATCGAAGGAGATTATCATAACGTTGTCGGTCTACCCCTCACGAGACTCGTGCGTGAACTGCGAGCGTTACAACTCATTACGATAGGTGATATTCATGCCTACGCATGAAAAAGAGTTGTTTATGATTCGTGATTTGCGCAGAGCGGATCGACCGCGTGAACGCCTCATTCGTCAAGGTGCGACAAGTTTATCGAATCAAGAGCTAATCGCAATATTATTGCGCACGGGGACGAAAGAACAGTCCGTTTTTCATTTGTCAAATGAACTGTTGAAGCAGTTCGGAACGATTCAACAGTTGCGTCACGTGACGATTGAAGAGTTGATGAGTGTAAAGGGAATCGGAGAAGCGAAAGCTGTCCAAATTTTAGCAGCGATTGAACTCGGAAGACGTGTTTTAAGTAAGCAAGGAGAAGAGCGCTATACGATTCGCTCGCCAAAAGATGCAGCTTCGTATATGATGACAGAGTTATCAGGTTTAGAGCAGGAGCATTTTGTCGCATTGTTTTTGAATGTGAAAAATGAAGTATTGCATAAACAGACGATTTTTATCGGTGGTCTAAATTCTTCTATCGTGCATCCGCGTGAATTGTTTAAAGAAGCGGTTAAACGAGCGGCAGCGTCCATCATCGTCATGCATAATCATCCTTCTGGCATACCTGATCCGAGCCCGGAAGATATCGAAGTGACAAAGAGGCTCGTTGAAGCTGGTCGCATTATTGGAATCGATGTCATTGATCATATTATTATCGGAAATTTTAATTTTGTAAGTTTAAAAGAGAAAGGGTATATGTGACACTGTAAATTTATTCATCTTTCCTATATAATGTTTCATGTAGCAATTGATGAAGAGTGAACGTACTCGTAGGAGAAAGGAAGAACTCATTTGTTTGGATTCGGAGGAAAAGACGTCGGGATTGACCTCGGCACAGCAAATACACTTGTTTTTATTAAAGGAAAAGGGATTGTTTTACGCGAACCTTCAGTGGTAGCGAAAAACTTAAATACGAATGAAATTGTAGCGGTAGGTAGCGCGGCACGTAATATGATCGGTCGTACACCCGGTTCAATCGTCGCAACACGTCCTATGAAAGATGGCGTTATCGCAGATTTTGAAATTACGAAGGCGATGTTAGAACATTATATGACAGAAGCAGCAAAAGTAGCAGGAGGCGCATGGAAAAAGCCGAATGTTATGATTTGTGTTCCGTTTGGAATTACATCAGTAGAACAACGTGCGGTCATCGATGCGGCACGCCAAGCGGGAGCGAAAGATGCTTTCACGATTGAAGAGCCATTTGCAGCAGCGATCGGTGCAAGTTTACCCGTTTGGGAGCCGACAGGTAGTATGGTCGTCGATATCGGTGGAGGAACGACAGAAGTAGCGGTCATTTCATTAGGTGGTATCGTTACGAGTGATTCGATTCGAGTCGGCGGTGATGTGATGGATCATGCAATTATCGCTTACATCCGTAAACATTACAATTTAACAATCGGAGAGCGTACAGCGGAAGCGATCAAAGTTGAAATCGGTTCTGCGAAAGAATTGGATGTTCAAGAGACGATGGATATTCGTGGACGTGATTTATTAACAGGTTTACCAAAAACGTTAGAAGTGAATTCAACTGAAATTACGAGCGCATTAAAAGAAGCGATCGCTCAAATTATTGAAGGTGTGAAAAAGACGCTTGAAGCGACACCACCTGAGTTAGCAGCAGATGTTATGGAGCGCGGAATTGTCCTCACAGGAGGTGGCGCACTACTTAAAAATTTAGATCGCGTCATTTCCGATGAAACGAATATGCCAGTATTCATCGCAGAAGAGCCACTCGATTGTGTTGCGATTGGAACAGGTAAAGCGCTCGATAACTTTGAGCTCATTAAAAAAATGCAAATTCGTTAACGGTTGAAAGGGGACGAAAGGGATGCGACGATTTTTAGCAGATAAACGTCTCATCGTTTTGTTTATAGTCGTCATCACCCTCGTTGCACTTTTAGCAGTGACGTTAAAAGGGCGCCAGCAAGCAAACTTGGCAGAACAAGTAGTGAAAGATGTCGTCGGCTTCGGACAATCTGTCTTCTCGAAGCCGGCTCATTTTTTTACTAGTAAACTGGCCGACATAGAGGGGCTTATTGCGACATTCGATGAAAATAAACAGTTGAAAAAACGTTTAGAACATTACGCGATGAACGAAGCTAAATTAATTGAGCTTGAAAGTGAGAACGAACGACTGCGCAAACTCGTTAACGAAGCTTCTAATTTAAGTGCGTACGAACCGATTTATGCGACAGTCATTTCGCGAAATCCCGATCAATGGGAAGAGCGAATCGTCATCGATAAAGGAGAGTCCGATGGCGTCATGAAAAATATGGCGGTCATTACATCTCAAGGATTAATAGGTAAAGTTATTTTAACGACTCCTTTAACAGCGACAATTGAACTAATTTCTACTGAAAACCAATTGTTCCGCGTATCGGCAATGGTAGCAGGTGAAGAAATTTTCGGCTTGATTGAAGGGTACGATAAAGCGCGTGAACAACTCGTCATGAAACGTATCGACTCGAGCTTGGAAGTGAAGGAAGGACAGAAAATCATTTCATCTGGTTTAGGAGGCATTTTTCCGAAAGGATTACTCATTGGAGAAGTGAAAGAAGTGTCTACAGATGATTATGGTTTGACGAAACTCGCTTATATTGAACCGGCCGCAAACTTTAAAATGCTCGATCACGTCGTCATTACGAAACGTACTGTTGATACAGTAATGAGTGGTGTCGACGAAGATGAAGAGGAGGCAGCTAAAGAATGATATTTCGCATACTCGTTCCAGTAATTGCTGCTTCACTCTTTTTTATCGAGCCGACTTTTAGTTTGTTTTCGCCGTTGCAAATTAACGGGGAACGCTACATACTCGTTCCGCATTTTTTTGCAGTATTTCTCATTTTATTAGCTGTATATGACTCTAAAAAAACAGCGATTATTTACGGTGTCATTTTCGGGTTGTTGTATGATATGTATCATATTGATATGATTGGAATATACACGTTCATTTATCCGTTTATTGCGTACTTAGCCGCCGTTGTCATTAAACATGTGCATAAATATATCGTTTTTGTATTGTTTTTAGCGATTGTATTATTAGTCATGTTAGAATTATTATCCTTTTTGTTTGCAGCAACGATCGGTTTTACAGGAATGAGTTTTGAACAGTTTTTACATAGTCGTCTCATTCCGACGACGATTGGGAATTTTTTCTTTATCGTATTGTTTGGTTATATTATCCGTTGGTTTATTGTGAAAAGAAAGCAAGCGCTTGAACCAGCGATGTAAGACGGAGGTTATCGTATGCCCACAAAACATGTCACGATGAAAGGTACGAGAGATGGGTTCGTCATTCATTTGGATGATACTTGTACATTTGAACAATTGTTGAACAGTTTAGACCGCTTTTTAACAGATGAGCGCGTTTCGGAAAAAATCGAAGTCGATGTTCATTTAGGTTATCGTTACTGTTCGGAAGAAATGATTCAACAAATTGAAATGCTTTTTCAACAGAGCGCTTATTTCACTGTCCGTGAATATGATAGCTTTGTCGTTACGAAAGAGTTATGTCGTAGAGAAGTCGAAAGATTGAAGACGGAACAATATATCGGCATCGTTCGTTCAGGACAAGTTTTGCAGGCGGAAGGCGATATCGTCATCATTGGAGATATTAATCCGAACGGTAAAGTCGTTGCGAAAGGTAACATATTTATACTCGGTCAATTAAAAGGAGCGGCACATGCAGGGGCGGCAGGGGATTATAAATCCGTCATTGTCGCATCCCATATGGAACCGACCCATTTAATGATTGCGGATGTGACAGAGCTTGTCAATGAAGATTCACCACTATCGCTTCATACGAATCGAATGGAGTGCGTCCATTTATTAGACGATGGGCAAATGACGATGAGTGAGTTGAAAGATTTGCGACTAGCTCGTCCAGATTTGATGACACGAATAGGAGGTTTTCAATGATGGGAGAAGCGATTGTCATTACATCAGGAAAAGGAGGCGTCGGTAAAACGACAGCTTCTGCAAATATTGGCACAGCGCTCGCTTTAAATGATCAACGGGTTTGTCTCGTCGATACAGATATTGGCTTGCGTAATTTAGACGTCGTGCTCGGACTCGAAAATCGAATTATTTATGACTTAGTAGACGTTATTGAAGGGCGTTGCAAATTACATCAAGCGCTTGTGAAAGATAAACGTTTTGAAGATGGACTTTATTTATTGCCTGCTGCGCAAACACGTGATAAATTAGCCGTTTCTCCAGAACAAGTTGGAGCGCTTATTCAACAGTTGAAAGAAGAGTTTGATTACGTTTTAATTGATAGTCCTGCTGGAATTGAGCAAGGTTATCAAAACGCTGTAGCTGGTGCAGACCGTGCAATTGTAGTCACTGTGCCAGAAATCTCAGCCGTGCGTGATGCAGACCGAATTATCGGTATGTTGGAACAGGAAGATATCCCACATCCTATGCTCGTCATCAACCGTATTAAACGCAATTTAATGGCGCGCGGTGAGGCGTTAGACGTCAATGAAATTACGGCGCATTTATCGATCGATCTTTTAGGTATTGTCGTCGATGATGAATCAGTCATCGCTTCTTCAAATAAAGGAGAACCGATCGTTTTAGATCCTTCGAGTCGTGCATCAATTGGTTATCGTAATATAGCACGCCGTATTTTAGGAGAGTCGGTTCCTTTAATGAATATTGAAGAAGAATCACCAGGATTTTTTAGTAAGTTAAAATCATTGTTTACAAAATAATTCACAAAAAATGACAAGTTGAAGAGCTTGTCATTTTTTATTGGAAAAATGGTGACTTTTCAATAAAATTTTGCTATAGTGATTGCGATAGGTAATATCTCTTGGAGAATTACACTATCATGGTTATCAACAAAATAAAAATAAAAAATCTGCCTTGATCATGCAAGTGACAGGGACGGAAGAATGAACGTATACACGCAATCCTTCTGTCTTTTTTAGAAAAAGCAGAAGGTTTTTTTATATCGTTCGAC
>JASLHQ010000044.1 GCA_030152265.1 Savagea sp. | reverse complement strand
TTTCTCAGGGAAATCGAGAATTCCTTTAATTCGCTCTGTCTCTTCCTTCTCAAAAGCTCCTTCTACTTGTGCGAGATCAACCATCGAACGCAAATCATCTTTCGTCAATGTCGCTTCCGTCACTTGCCCTTTACTAATGATGCGAATGAACAAATTCGTGAACTTGGATAGTAAAAAAGTTAAAGGGGTTAAAACGAAAACGAGTAAACGGATGACAGGTGATACGACATAAGCAATTTTATCCGCAAACGTTGCGGCGATCGTTTTCGGCAGCACTTCTCCGAAAATAATTAAAATAATCGTCAACGTTCCTGTCGCAAGTCCGACTTGCCACGATTTTTCAATCGCAATCTTCGTCACGAGTGTCGGCAACATAATGTTCGCGATATTGTTTCCGATTAAAATAGCGGTAATCATTCGATCCGGTTGTTGTAAGAGCGCATCAAGTTTTTGCGCAGCGACATCGCCATCATTCGCACGGAAACGAACTTTCATTCGATTCACCGCCGTGAGCGCTGTTTCGCTCCCCGATAAAAAGAATGACATGAATAAAAAGAATGCTAACGCAATAAACAAAAGCGTCTCCTCCAGTAATTTTTAAAGTGTTCCAATTATATCATATCTCACATTTCAAACGTATCATTTCGGTATTGAAAATATGTTTCTGCTATACTGAAAGGGAATTAATTTTATGAAAGAAAAGAGGAATTTCGATGACACAGTATTCAACATTCGATGCGTATTTTCGCGAACATCGCGAACGTCACTTACAAGAGTTGACAGACTTTTTACGCATTCCGAGCATTAGCGCTTTATCTGAGCATAAAGAAGATATGACGACAGCTGCGAACTGGCTCGTGCAATCTTTCCAAGAAGCAGGGCTCGAAAACGTCTCGATCGATGCGACGGACGGACACCCTGTCGTTTACGGCGATTGGCTACACGCAGAAGGTAAACCGACGATTTTAGTGTACGGACATTACGACGTACAACCTGTCGACCCTTTAGAACTTTGGGAAACGCCTCCTTTTGAAGCGACGGTGCGCGACAATAAATTGTACGCACGTGGAGCGAGCGACGATAAAGGACAAGTGTTCATGCATATTAAAGCGGTGGAAGCTTTGATGAAGTCATTCGGCCAACTTCCAGTCAACGTGAAATTTATGATTGAAGGGGAAGAAGAAGTTGGTAGCCCGAATTTAGAGAAATATATTGAGGAAAATAAAGAAAAATTAGCTTCAGATATCATCGTCATTTCAGATACAGGAATGGTCGGCCCAGGGAAACCTGCTGTATTGTACGGCTTGCGTGGACTCGCTGGCGTTCAAATCGATGTGAAAGGCGCGAAAGGTGATCTCCATTCAGGACTTTACGGAGGAGCTGTTCAAAACGCACTCCATGCACTCGCACACATTCTCGGAAGCTTCCGTGATGCGGAAGGAACGATTCAAGTTGAAGGATTTTACGATAATGTCCGCGAATTATCGGATGACGAGCGTGCAGCATTCGCAGCGATTCCGTTCGACGAGCAACAAGTGAAAGACGAATTACAAGTCGATGCACTATTCGGAGAAAAAGGGTTCACGTACTACGAACAAACGTGGGCACGTCCGACACTTGAAGTGAACGGCATGCACGGTGGATTTTCTGGTGAAGGAATTAAAACGGTATTACCGAACGAAGCGAGCGCTAAAATTTCTTGCCGTCTCGTACCAGACCAAGACCCAGATGAAATCGTCAGCAAGCTTAAAGCACATATCGCGAAACATACTTTACCTGGAGTTACGGTAGAAGTGACAGAATTCGACAAAGGAAAACCGTTCATCGCACCGTTTGACCACCCTGCTATTCAAGCGGCTAGTCGCTCATACGAAAAAGTGTACGAAACACCGACATCATTCATTCGCGGTGGCGGTTCTATTCCAATCGTTGCGGCATTTGACGAAATTCTTCAAGTTCCTGTCGTCTTAATGGGCTTCGGATTAGATACGGAAAACTTCCACGCACCGAACGAACACTTCCATCTCGAAAACTTCGACCAAGGATTGCGCGTTCTTGCTGATTATTACTTCGAAATTGAACAATCACTTTAAATAAAAAGATGTCGCTTTTCATACAGCGACATCTTTTTTATATTTATTCAAATAATGTGACGAGTTCATCGAACGGTTTACGCTCTTTCGCTTTCGGTTCTACATCGTAATAACCGAATTGAAGCATGCTCATAATGCGCTCTCCTGGCTGAACGCCTAATCGTTCACGGAATATTGGATTGTCTAAAAACGGTGGTGTTTTCCAGCAAGATCCAATCCCTTGATCCCATGCGAGCAATTGTGCGTTTTGGATGAGTGCACTTGCCGCACCGTAATCTTCGAGACGCTCTTTTTGGCGCACATCTTCTGGAACGATGACGAATACGACGCCACCGACTGTCGTAAACTTACGCATCTGCTTTTCGAGTGTTTCTTCATCTAACTGCTTCCAGTTCGGAATCGCTACTTCACGAATGACAGGTAAAACATTCTCGTAACGTTCGCCCCCTGCTACAACGAAACGCCAAGGATTGCGCATCCCATGGTTCGGCGCCCACGTTGCATCTTCCAAAATTGAAAGCAAGTCTGCTTCCGCTACTTTTTCCCCGTTAAACGCTTTAATTGAGCGACGTTGCACGATCGCGTCACGTACAGATAATGATTGTTTTGTCATAACCATTCTCCTTTATTATGTATAGTCTTTTTCATTATACCTGAAGCCGTATGAAAATTAGAAAAATTTGCTTTCTCCTTGTAACGGAATGTTCATAATTCACGATATGATTTTTGTCATATTGTATCGATTTCCAATACTTTTCACTGTATAGTGAAAATCATTATACAACAAAGGGTAGGATGAACAGCATGACTCAAAAAATCGCATGGATAATCGATAGCCTCGGCTACTTATCACCTGAACTTGCAGCGCGCTCTGACGA
>JASLHQ010000022.1 GCA_030152265.1 Savagea sp. | reverse complement strand
TCGGTCGCTTGCGTATTTGATGAAGCGCTAAAAGACCTGTTTCAGGATAGTTAATAATCGGAGTCGCTCCTGTACTACCGAGCGGTCCGACATTGCTAATTGTAAAAGTACTTCCTTTCATCTCGTGAAGCTCGAGTTGGCTATTTAATGCGCGTTCTGTTAAATGAGCGACTTCTTGATCTAATTGTTGAAGCGTCATTTCGTCTACATTCGGGAGCACCGGGACAATTAAGCCTGCTTCTGTATTCGTTGCCAGTCCTAAATGATACACATCGTATAAAATAATTTGTTCTGCTTCTTCATCTAATGTCGCATTGAAAATCGGAAATTTTTTCAACGCGATGGTCACCGCTTTATAAATGAAAGATGTGAAGCGGATCGAATGCCCTTCCTCTTTCAACTCATGGCGGAGTTCAAATAAAGCACTCATTTCGATTTCTTCAAAATGCGTCACGTGTGGAATCGTATAAAGTGAGCGCACCATTTGTTTCGCTGTCGCTTTTCGTATCCCTTTAAACGGAATGACATTCACACGCTCTTCTTTTTCCAGTGCAGGGGGTGACGCAATAGACATTGGCTGCTCGGATACTCGTTCCACACTCGTTTCATCATATTGTAAAACGTCCTCTTCCGTAATTCTTCCGGAAGGATCTTTCGGTATCATTTGCTCGATGTCGATATTTCGTTCACGGGCTAACCTTCTCGTATAAGGTGTAGCGAGTACGCGTTTCGGAATAGAAGTGTCTCGCTTCGTCTCTTTAGATGGTTGTTCTGTTTTCACTTCGCTTTGCTCTTGCGTTTTATGTTCTTGTTCAGGCGCTTCTTCTTGTCCGCTATCGACTTTCACAAGTAAGTCGCCAACGGATACTTCATCCCCTTCAGCGACACATATTTCCGTCACCGTTCCGCCTTTTGGAGCTGTTAATTCAGCAATCATTTTATCCGTTTGTACTTCCAATACCGCTTCATTCGTTGCGACTTCATCGCCAACTGCTACTAAAATACGAACAATTTCAGCTTCATGCATCCCTTCGCCTAAATCATGTAATCGAATGTCCATCTGCTTACCCTCCTTAATAAGTCATCGTTTCTCGAACCGCTTGCATCACTTTATCCACGGACGGTAAATAGTCTTGTTCCATCGCAAAAAATGGATACGGTACGTCGTAACTTGCGACACGCGTAACAGGAGAACGTAAATAGAGAAATGCTTCTTCTTGAATTTGTGAGCTAATTTCTGCACCGAAGCCGCTCGTTAATTGCGCTTCATGCACAACGACGGCACGCGACGTTTTTTTCACCGATTGAATGATCAACTCTGGTTCAAATGGATAAAGTGTTCGCACATCGATCACTTCACACTGAATCGTTTCTTCTGCTAAACGTTCTGCTGCCTCGAGTAAAATCGGCATCATCGCACCCCAACCGATTAATGTCACATCGTCTCCTTCTCTCCGTAATGCTGGCTCGCCTAATGGCACTTCATACATTTCTTCTGGTACTTCTCCGCGCGTTGAGCGATAACTTCGAATCGGCTCTAAAAATAATACCGGATCCGGATCTTGCATCGCCGCAATCAACAACCCTTTCGCATCATATGGTGTCGAAGGAACGACGACTTTCAAACCTGGCATATGAGTAAATAGCGCTTCCGCACTGTCCGAATGAATCTCTGGCGCTCTCACGCCACCTCCGTAAGGCGCTCGAATGACGAGGGGTACTGTATATTTCGATAATGTGCGACTGCGAATGCGCGACACATGCGTCATCATTTGGTCATAAGCAGGGTAAATAAACCCGAGAAATTGAATTTCAGCAAGTGGTTTCATCCCATTTAATGCAAGTCCTGTCGCTGTCGCAATAATGCCTGACTCGGCAAGTGGCGTATCAATAACACGTTGTTCCCCATACTTCTCTTGTAAATGATCCGTCGCTCGGAAAACACCACCGTTTTTTCCAACATCTTCCCCTAATATGACGACATTTCTGTCCGCTTGTAATAGTCCATCCATCGCTTGTTGTAGTGCTTGAATCATTGTCATCTGTTTCATGCTCGTCCACCTCTTTCGATGAATTGTCGTTTTTGTTTTTCTAAAGAAGAAGGCAAAGTAGCGTATACGTGATCGAATAAGACGGACGCATCAGGTTTCGGATAGCGTTCCACTTCATCAATTGCACGTTCGATTTCTTCCAATGCTTCACGCTCAATCGTCGCTGCCCACTCTTCATCCCACCAACCTTCTTCTTTTAAATAAAGCGTCAATCGCTCAACAGGATCCACAAATGCTTCTCCTTCATGAGGTTCGCGATATTTGGCAGGATCATCCGCTGTCGTATGCGCTCCTTTTCGCCATGTTACCGCTTCGATTAACATCGGGCCTTGTCCACTACGCGCATGTTCTACCGCACGTTTTGTCACTTCATACACCGCAAATATATCATTGCCATCTACTCGCACACTCGGCATATCGTAAGCGATGGCTTTTTGTGCAATCGTTTCTGAATTCATCTGCTTCGCAATCGGAACGGAAATCGCATAGCCGTTATTTTGATTAAATAATACGAGAGGAACTTGATACACAGAGGCAAAGTTCATCCCTTCATGGAAATCTCCTTCACTCGTCGCGCCGTCTCCGAAATAGACGATCGTCACTTCTTCTTTTTCCTGTAATTTACTCGCCCACGCTACGCCGGCTGCTTGTGGAATTTGTGTCGCAATCGGAATCGCTGGGGCAAAGACTTTTCTCTGTTCATCAGGAATCGAACCGACGGGATGTCCTCCCCAATAAAGCAAAACAGATTCCATCTTCGCACCTGTCGCAATTAATCCACCATGCTCTCGGTAAGAAGGAAAAATCCAATCTTGCTTGTCTAGCGCTGTCATGCTCCCGATTTGCGCTGCTTCCTGCCCTTCATAAGGAACGTACGTACCGAGCCTTCCTTGTCGTTGAAGGTGAATCGCTTGTCTGTCAAAAAGACGCGCCCGTATCATCTGCTCATAAAAACGTTTCGCACGATCTTTTTCCATCTGTCCATACGTGCCTTCTTGAATTTTTTCTCCACGTTCATTCATCAATTGAAATAAAGGATAATTCGTTTTCATTGTAAATCCTCCCTTGCTCATCTATTTAGTTATACGTTGCTCTCCACATTTCCCATAGACGTAAATGTCATCGCTTAAGCATGACATTTATAACAATTAAACATTAAAACAAATAGTAAGCGCTTACAATTGGTATTACACTAATTGTTACATATTTGTGAACACTCCGTCAATGAATTGGAAAATAAAAGTATATTCAGAATAGTTTGCTAATTTTACAGCACAAAAAATCTCTCCCTCATTAAAATGAGAGAGAGATTGAATCATTCCATTATTCAACGATAGGCGTTGCGGAATTACATCATGCCGCCCATTCCGCCCATGCCCATGTCTGGCATGCCGCCCATTGGTGCTTCTGGTTGTGGTTTGTCTGCTACGACTGCTTCTGTCGTTAAGAACATTGCTGCAACACTTGCTGCGTTTTGGAGAGCTGAACGTGTCACTTTAGTTGGATCGACGACGCCTGCTTCCATCATGTTCACCCACTCGCCTGTCGCTG
>JASLHQ010000026.1 GCA_030152265.1 Savagea sp. | reverse complement strand
GAGCGTCGTATAAAATGGGTTCATTCCAGAACCGTAGTTCGGAATCGGGTACAATTTATGTTCGTCTAAGTTGACAGGTTCTGCGAAAAATTCACTGACACGCTGTGGATCATTACGTAAAAAATCGATGAGCTCATCCAAATCTCCTTGGTCTTCCAATTCGCGAATTTTCGCGGCGATATCGAGTGTCGCTTGTTTCGCGTCCGGGAAGTGCTCTTCTACTTTATCTAATTTTTCACGACCTTTATCGATCGCTTCGTCAACTTTCGTCACCGTATCTCGCATTTTCGGAACGGTTTCATCGACGCGACCGACAATTTTATCGAGACGGTCAACACTTGAATGCGCACTTTCAAACATATCATCGAACTTTTTGCGCATATCTGTATCGACATAATTAGCAGAATCTAATAAAGATTGTTCTAAATCGTACGCGCGACGGTCAATATTGTCGAGCGTCTCTCCGATAGAAGCGGTCGTATCATTTAAACGTGCGATGAAATCATCGATTGAGCTCTTGAAATCATCTAAATCACGCTTCAACTTCTCAATTCGCTCTACTTCTTTATCGAAAAACTCAATTTCATCGATGCGGTCCATTAAGTCTTGAACCGAATCTTGTAAACTCGTCACCGTATCGACTGTATTGCCAACTTGATCAGACAAACGTTCCATTAAACTAATTAAACGTTTCGGATTTTTTAATTGGTCTTCAATCGCTTCGACAAGCTTCGTATTAAGTAAAGAAAGTTCACGTAATTCATCCATTTTCTTTTCAATATCTTTTTTATGCGATTCTAAATATTCCGTCGTGCGTCTAATTCCTTCATCAATTTTATCTTCTCCGTACACTTTTCCGTCTTCAGGTTCTGCCGCTTTCACTGTCTTTGCGAACAAGCTACGACTTTCTTTCGCTGCTTGTTTGCCTTCTTCTTTATTTTCTTCTACAGGCTTCTCATCAGGAGTCTGTTCTGGCTTTTGTTCTGGCTTCGACTGTTCCGGTTGTTCCGTCGGCTTTTCTTCAGGCTTACTTTCAGGCTTGTTTTCTGAAGGTTTTTCTTCCGTCGGTTTCTCTTCTGGAGTTGGTTCAGGTTTTTCTTCAGGTGTTTCTACTCCAGGCTTCTCTTCTGGTTTCTCTTCTGGCTTTTGCTCAGGTTTCTCCTCTGGCTTTGGACGTTCTGGTTTTGTCTCTTTTTTCGGACGAATTTCAGACGTTACGAGCTCGTGGAACTCACCGATTGACACGACGAGCATTTCCGTCTGTGTGAGCAAACCTTCTTTTTTCGTAATCCAACCTGTTTCATCTTCTATTTTCGCTTTATTTTCTTTTAGCATCTCTTCTTTTTGTTTCAAGACGGTTTCTTGATACACTTTTAAGTCCGCTAATTTTTGTTTATCTTGTTCTAAAGCGATTTGTTTTTCAATTTTTACGAGTTCGTCATTCACTTTATCAAATGTGTGTAAACGGCCAACTTCACGACGCAACGTGCGCAGTTCTGATAACAACGCGTCCATTTCTTCCGCACGTTCGGTTAAATCAGCAATCGGGTACACTTCTTTTTCATCTGGTTTTTTCTCAAGTTGACGATCGTACGCTTTCATAATGAGTAAGCGGCGTTCTAAATCGTTACGAACACGCGTCGCTTCAATCGTTTTTTCACGCAATAACAACTGTGTCGCTAGCAATTCCGATTTCGAAATTTCTTCCGTCTTCCAACGTTCTAATTGAGGGGCTAATGTCGTTTTCAAATACGGATGAACTGGTTGATTACGCGGATCTGGTGACTCCGCTTCCTCTTCTTTCTTCAAACGTTTTTTCGTCTTTTCTTGTTCGATAATTGTCGGATCTTCTGGCGTTGACCACGCAGCTAAATCTTTGTACGTCTCCCGTAACTCTTCCAATAAATCGATGCGGAAATCGACGACGTTTAAAATGACATCTTCCAATGAAGTTAAAATACTTGCTATTGCTTCATCCATCGCCTCTAACGTTTCTTTCATCGCTTGAACCGTTTTTAAATCGAGTAACTTACCGTCTTTCAAATCTTGAATATATCCATCGATATCATATTGCAAGCGCAGTAGACGGTCTTTTTGCTCGTCGAGGCGGTCCATAATTTTTTGAAGTCTTTCTTTCTCTTTCAAACTCGCATCCGTATCTTGTAAAAACTCAATCAATTCATCTAAACGGTCTTTCCCTTCATCGATGCGATCTTGTTGTTTTTCGAGCGATTCAATTAAGCGGTCAACGTCTTGTTCGCGATCCCGAATTTTGTCGGTCGTATTCGGAATATCACCGACCGTTTCGCTCACTTTGACGAAGTTATCAGAAATGCGATCTAACGTTTCGTGTAATGACTCTTGGCTATCTGTCAAACGTTCACGTAAACGTTCATTCGATTCTCTCGCATCTCCAGCAACTTCACCGACACGATCTACCGCATCGTACGAACGTGTAATTGCGGACTTCGCACGGTCTAAATCACGATCTGCTGTATGCATGAGTGATTCAATTTCAGGTAAGTTTTCTTCCAATTCAAATACAGCATCTCGCACTTTTTGAATTGAATCGTAATTGTCTTCCAAACTAATTCCTAAATCGTTGAACGCATTCATCATCGTTTTATTCACTTCTTCGACGAAATGACTTTGAATATTTTCAACGATGGCGCTCGCTCCAGAACCTGCGACTTTTGGCGAAATCGCGTTCACTTTCTCGTTAATGTAATAATCGAGAACCGGTTTTTCAATATCATCGGTAATGACACTCGTCAAATTTTCAGTAAAATCTTCCGGAATTATAATAGCAGCATAATAATCTCCGTGTTTTACTCCGTGAATCGCTTCATCTTTTGTTACGAACTTCCAACCGAGCTTATCGTTTTTGGCGAGTCCGGAGACGACATCGTCCCCGATATTCAGTTCTTTATCCTCTACGACAGCTCCTACGTCTGTACTGACAACAGCGACAGAGACACCTCTCGTATTCGCATACGGATCCCAAGATGCAGCGATGTTAAGCCATGCATATAAGGAAGGTAAAAACATCAAAGCGACGATTACGATAATCGATGCAGGGTTTTGAACGATGTTTTTTAAGTCCGTTTTAAATATATGGAAAATATTTTTCATATCGATCTCCTCATCTTCAATCATTCCATTACTAAAATGTAAATCGAGTCTATTTGAATGGCTATCATTTTACATGAATTAATGGAGAAAAGCCATTGAACACATATTCACTTTCCTATTATTTCTTATTTCGAAATAATATTATTTTTATTTTTACGCAAATTTCATTTTAAAAGTTAAAATTTTTGACATATATCGTATATGTTTATTTACTAATTAATTCAAAAGTCCTTGAAAAATAAGGACTTTAGTTTTATAATCTAATTATCTATAGAGCTACTTTAAAGATTAATCCTATTATCCTAATCAATGTAGCCTATAGAAGTCTCTTAATCTCTTTTTGACCCCTTAACCTGTTACGACTTATTTCTTTTTCCCGGAAATAAGTTTTCCTACTCTGGCAGGTTAAGGGCCTTTTTAATTTTATTACTTCTATGTTCTTCCTTCAAATAACTAGCAAACATTCCTATGTCAATGTTTAATACGTAATTTTTCTATTATCTCCCTTTCTCTTTTTTACACATTTTTCAGTGAATCTCTCTTCTTTTTCCCTACTATTTTCTTAATTTTTCAGCATATAAAAAACTTAGATATAAGACCTTTAGTCCTGCATCTAAGTTTTTGTATCGTATTACTATTTTCTTTTCGCCTTATCTTCAAACGTCGCTTGTTCAATCGTCTCTCTCACAGAAATAGGAGCTTGAACGTCAATCGAATGGTAAAACCAAAGCCATGTTTTCGGGAACAGTAAAAACTGTTGTGAGCCATCTTCATGTTCGACGAGCGCTGGGCGGTCTGTTTCATAAACGACTTGTTCGACCTCTAACATTCTTTCTTTTAACTGATTGAGGTCTTGTTGTTTCGTCTTTTCGAAATAAGCTGTTGCTGCTTCTAAATCGACGACTTCAATTTTCAATTCACGGAAAAATGCGACTTGATCATCATCACGAATCGTTTGCAATATCGGATCTCCCGTATGTTTGAACGTCGTAATACTATTCATATAAAAGTGTCCACCGATCATGAAGACAACGATAAATGCTGCAATCCAACCGAATTCTCGTTTCAAAACGACTCCTCCTTTATTTCTACTATTGCTAACATACGAATCCTTTGTGTAGTTTTTGTGTAATTTGTGAAATTGTCAACAGATGTTCAAATGTCCACCTTCTCCCTATTTATGTAATTGGTATGGGAGATTTTGTTGACATATGCTATCATGAATAGTGTCAATTGTTATTTGGCAAATATCGTAAGAAAAGGAGAAATGAGATGAAACAATTTTGTACAAATTGTGGGGCTACTTTGGATCCTAACATGAAATTTTGTTCTTCTTGTGGACAGCCAATTTCATCGCCTGAACGGAATGATACGCCGACTGAACAAGCGCAAGCTTTAGAAGATGAACACTTGCAAGCTGAACTTCCAGAAGATGTAGCAGTTGAAGACGCTCCTACTGGCATTGGAGATGCTCCGCCACCCGATATTCCTGTCGTCCCTCCTGCTCCAGACCAAAAACCACCAATCATTGAACAACAACAAGCTGAACAATCGAGTACACCACCACCAGTGCCACCAATTCCACCTCAACAAACGACTCCAAAAAAACCGATGTCGACAGGTGCAAAAATTGGAATAGGTATTGTAGTATCTCTCATCGCCGTTATCATTGTCGCTCATTTCATCGTACAAAGCATGCTCGATCCGATGAAAAAAATCGACCAAGTCGTCGCAGCATATGAAGCAAAAGATGAAGCGATGTTCAATCATTTAACAGTGAAACAAGGCATTATTTACGAACCGAAATCATTCTTTCAATACTACGAAGAACAAAACTTTACGAGCAATGAATTGAAACGTGAATTGCTTCAAGCGTTGAGTATGACGAACAATGACTTTTACGCAACGGTGAACGATTCGAATGGCGAAACATTCGGCTATATCGAACCGAAAAAATGGTTCATTTACGATACGATCGACATCGTTCCGAACTCATATGCGTGGCAAGCAAATACCGACTTCCCATCATTAAAACTCGACGTATATGGAGAAAAATATACGTTGACAGATGAATTAAAAACAGTCGGGACATTTTTAGTCGGCCAATACGAAGTAACTGTTCAAGCAGACGATATTCCGTTCGGCGACAAAGAAATGAGTTATCCGATTACGATTACACCGTCTGGCGAATGGGAAGAAACTTTTTCATCTGAACAATTTGGCATCGTCTTACAAACAAATATTCAACACGAATTAGATCCTGGAACGCTCACTTTACTCGTTAACGGAGAGAAATCCGATATTTCTTGGAAATCACTGGATGAAATTTTAACGATTCCATTTTTCAAAAGTGACAAACCAGTCAAATTACAGCTTGAATTAGAACGCGAAGGAGAAACGATTCAATCAGCTGAGGCGACTGTGGACGGTAAAAATCCTCAATTCGTCGATGTTAGCTTCGATTCAGAATTGCTTCAAAAAATATTCCCAGCACGCTTTACAGTAAAAGAAGCAGAACAATTTATTACGAATTTCCGCGAAGATTTCGAAACGGGATTAAACTTCTCAAATGCAAGTTACATTTTAGAATACTTCCCACCTAACTCGAAAATTCAACAAGAATATGCAAAATTCGTTAACGGCACAGCACCTAGCGCTGTATACAACTTCTATCGTTTCGATACGTCGCTCTTATCACAAACCGATACGACATTCGTCTTCACTTCAGTTGAAGCATTTGACTTCTATGATGGCAAAACGACGAAATACAATCGAACGAAAGAATACACAGTACAAATTATTGACGGTCAACTGTACATTACAGACATTTCAATTAAACAAACAAATCGATCTTAGGAGGCTAATTTATGCAATATTGTTCAAAGTGTGGAAACCCACAACAATCTGGGGCATTTTGCGGTAAATGTGGAAATCCAATGGGTGAACAAACAACACCTACGAACCCGCAACAACCGAATCCACAAGTCGAAGCTTTAAAACAACAGTCACAAGTGTATTTCCAGTTTTTCATGCGCGTCTTAAAAAATCCGAGCCTTTCATTCCAAGAGCCTGGACAACATTCAAAACATAGTTTATTAAACTTGCTCGTGTTGTTCATCACGATGGCGTTCGCATTTACAACGCTGTTTTACGTTCCAGTTTCACCGATGTTATACGAAGGAAAATTTGGGTTTTTCTTTAAAACATTTTTCTTACTTTTATTTTTACTGATCATCCTTTATGTACTTCTCGTTTTAGCTATTTCTTTCGGAACATTTATAAGCGGAAATGGCTTCCAGTTTAAACAGATGCTCGAACATACCGGTTCAAATGCTTCTTATTTTATCGCACTATTTTTAGCAATCGGTATTTTACGTTTTATCGGTTTATTGCCAACATTTATAACGTTGTTATTTTTCGCAACACTTATGTTCCTGTTTTACATTTTACCGTTCTATTTACTGAATCGCACTATTTTCTCAAACCCAATCAAAATTGATCCGATTATCGTCAACATCATTTTAATGTTAACGATTTGGCTCGTATACTACATTTACATTCTCATGTTAATCGACCAAACGATTGCAGGTATTCCAATCGAAGATATTCTCGATGAAATGTTCTGGGATTGGTAAATAAAAAATAATAGACACTCTATTCTTCTCGCACTTTTCGAGTGAATAGAGTGTCTATTTTTTAATTATTTGTTCGCATTTTCATTTAAGATGTTATCCAGTCGAGTACCGGTTCGCGCAATTCAACTTCTACCTTGTTATAAAATATATTATATTTGCTCACTTTAACGTCTAAAATCGCACTGCCATCCTCGTGATGGACGTATGTATTTTTACTATCGCGTTTAGCGCGTGCTGTAATGCGCGTCGTTCGCTTTTTAAACTCAGATAATGATTGATCTTTCATATAATCGAGCACGAGTTGTTGTGCTTCCTCATCCAGTTCGAGAGGAGCTCCTACCGCTTTTGCAAACATTTCATAATCGTCATTTTCCAACCCTATAATCATCGCATCAATTTGCTTCGTTGGCGACGTCACACGGTCCATATATACGTGAATAAAAAT
>JASLHQ010000214.1 GCA_030152265.1 Savagea sp. | reverse complement strand
GTTATATTTCCCTGTATCGTTCATGTATATTTTATCGATGACATTAGGTTTTGTCGGCTTGCGTTATATCGAGCTATCGATCGCCGCTCCCGTTCAAAACTCGGCTGGTGCTATTACAGCCATTTTATTAATGGTATTTTTCCCAACATCTATTTCAGCACTTGAAATTTTCGGGATCGTCATCGTAACAGCGGGAGTCATTATGCTCGCTCGTTACGAACAAACACACGATCACGAAATTATGTTACAGAGCGGGGAAACATTTGACCCGAAATATAAACTCGGATTTTTAGCGATCACTTTCCCGATTTTATATGCTTTAATCGACGGAATCGGCTCGTTTTTAGACGGTGTTTACTTAGATAAAAAACAATGGATGAGTGAAGATAATGCATTGCTCGCTTACGAATTCACCTTCCTCATTTGTGCGATTCTCGTCTATTTATATTTGAAGTTCATTAAAAAAGAAGACTTCAAAATCTTCAAGCAAAAAGACCGTGGAATTGCCGCTTTGCTCGAAACAGCTGGACAATTTTTCTACGTGTTCGCGATGGCAGGTAATGCGATGATCGCAGCGCCACTCATCGCATCAAGCGGTATTTTCTCCGTTTTATTATCGCGTATTTTCTTAAAAGAAGTATTATCGAAAAAACAGTACGTGCTTATCGCCGCTGTAATGATCGGAATTATCGCACTCGGGATTGCCGAGGAGTTATAAAAAGGAAAGCACTCACCCTACATACGGATGAGTGCTTCTTTTATTTCACATATTGCAAAATTTGTTTAAATTCAACCGTTCCTGCTCGTTGCAACAACTCGTATAAAATCGTTTCCACCCCGACGATTTTCACTCCTTCATGACGCAACATACTCATCGCACGCTCTTTATCTTCCGCATAGCGTGACGACACAGCATCTTCTACAACCGCTACATCGTACCCTTCACGTTTCAAAGAGAGCGCTGTTTGGTATACACAAATATGCGACTCAATGCCAGCGAGTACAAATTGTTTGCGGCCTAATTGTTCCACCGCTTGTCGAATCCCTTCATTCAACATTCCGTTAAACTCGATCTTTTCATACGTTGGTACACCTTCTAAATGCTGACGTAACTGCTCTTTCGTCGGACCGAGCCCTTTCGGATATTGCTCCATGCAAATGATCGGAATATCGAGTGTGCGCATTCCTTGAATGAGTTGCTCTTGCTTTTGCAACATACGCTCACTATTTTGAACGATGTCTGCCAATTTCCCTTGTACGTCGATCAACATAAATGCCGTTCGTTCTACTGTAAACATTTCTTCCCCTCCTGTAACTTTTTTATACGGTTTCCGTATATACTATTATAACGAAAGGTGTGAAGCAATTGGAAAACATATACGCTCATTTAACAGGAAAACTTTCCCCTTCCTATACGAAAGTGCTGAAAGTAAATGCAGTTCTTGAATTCATCGTAGAAATTCTCGTCGTCGGAATTTTATTAGGCGTGAGTTATTATTTTGATTGGTTCAACTGGATTAATATCGTTTTATACGTCATCGGCGCACTCATCGTTCTCGATAATGTATGGGATTTTTTCTTTCAATCTAAATTTACCGTCGTCAATTGGGCATATGAAGTCGATGAACAATACGTTCAATTAAAACGCGGTCGTCTCTTCGAACATTATGAAATGATTCCGATGACGAAAGTACAATTCGTCGCGACGAATCAAGGACCTATTTTGCGCAAATACGGATTATACACATTGCGCATCGGCACGATGGGGTCAGAACATACAATTCCAGGCCTCCCCGAAGATGAAGCATTACGTTTACGAGAGGAAATTGCCCACTACGCTAAAGTGAAGGAAGTGGAAGTGTAATGGAAAATAGACGCTTTCATTTTTTATCAGTCATTCTTCAAATTGCTTCCTTTTTTAAAAGTTGGTTTTTCCCGCTCCTTCTTATTTTTGTTTTCAACTTTAACAATGATGCGTTATTGTGGACAATCGCTCGCTACGTGGCGCTATTTTTCATCGTTTGGAGCATCATTGAAGCGATATTAACATGGCGGACGACGACGTATCGTTTTGAAGAAGAACAAGTCGTCTTAAAACATGGCATTTTTTCGAAAACGAGACAAACGATCGATTATGATCGGATTCAAAACATTCAACGAAAAACGTCCGCGCTCCATAAAATACTCGGTTTAACGACATTGACGCTCGAAACAGGCGCAACAGGAGACGATGCTTCCATTGAACTCGATGCGATCCGTCCTGAAGAAGCGACAGAAATCGAGCGCAAATTACACGCTAAACGAAAACAAGTTACATTCGGTCCTCAACTACCTAACGCACAGTGGGATATGCGATTAAGTGAGGCAAGCGAACCGGCTATCGAATTCACTTCGAAAGAACAGCGTACACTTCATTTTGAACCGACAGAGCGCGATACCGTTCGAGCGACATTCGCATCGCTCAGCTTTTTCGCTCTCATCCCGATTTTAGCGACATTATTTTTTAAAGCGATCGACTTATTTAAATTGGAAGATCAAGCGAGTCGCTGGTTCGATTTATTCAGTGGCAATTGGTTACTCATTGCGGCAGCTTCTATCGCACTTTTACTCATTTCGCTCGTCTTCGGCTTCATCATTACGTACTTCCGCTTCGGCCGCTTTACGATTGAATCTGATGACGACCGCGTCTACATTCAACGTGGCGTATTTTCGGAACAATCGTTCACGATGAAAAAGAAAAATGTCCAAGGAATTCAAATTGAACAAACGTTTTTAAAACGATTGTTCAAACTATCTCAAATTAAATTAATTAGCGTCGGAAAAATCGGGGATATCGAACAAGAAGCGAATTCTTTTTATCCGTTCTTGCCTGTCAAAAAATCAGCGACATTGCTTAACGACATTTTGCCTCAATTTGCGATTCAACCGACATTAGAAAAATTACCGAAAAGTTCCCTTTGGATGAAATTAATTCGCTTGCCAATCTTTGCAATCATCGTGTTTATCGTCGTTCATTTTTGGGGTAAGAGCTATTGGTGGGGAGCGCTCGCGCTATTTCTCACATATGCAGGACGCCTACTCGAATATGCCTTTACTCGATACCAAATCGACGGTGAACATATCGTATTAAAAACAGGTGCTTGGACGACTGAAACATTTATTACGAAACGGAACTTAATAATCGAAATCGAAGTGAAACGTTCCGCTTTTCAAAAAATGTTCGGACTTTGCACCGTCGTCATGACGAACCGTTCAAAACCGATTCACGTTCATACGATTCAAGATGTTCCGACAGACTTTGCGGAAACCTTTATCCAATGGTATGCAAACCGTCAAGTAGAAACGTTTGAAAGTTGACGTTGATGGTATTCTTTGGTATATTATTAAATGTGCTTCAATGCACAGCCCTCGTTAGGTGAGGCTCCTGTATGAAGATATGCTACTGCCCAGAAACGTCTAAAGACGCCAACGGGTCAGCAGGAACGATCGAGCTAAGGTCGTTTTTAATGTAGCTGGTTTTTGCCTATGTCATACAGTGCTAAAGCTCTACGAAGGAGGTTATGGAATCTGTTTTCTGATTCGCTTTTTTAGCGATTCGGTCACTACGTCATGTAACATCCTTCTTCGGAGGGATGTTTTTTGTTTTTTTAGAAAGGAGGTTATGAAGATGACGCATTACGAAATGATTTTCAAATTATTTTTCGCCCTCATACTCGGTTTTTTTATCGGACTCGATCGACAGCTCAAACATAAGCCACTCGGCATGAAGACGTCGATGATTATTAGCGTCGCGAGCTGTCTCATTACGATTGTATCGATTCAATCCTTTTTGACTTACGCTACACCGACTTTCCGCAATATGGACCCGATGCGCCTCACTGCTCAAATTGTAAGTGGAGTCGGTTTTTTAGGAGCAGGTGTTATTTTACGTCGCACGAACGACGTCATTTCAGGATTGACGAGTGCTGCACTCATTTGGTCCGCTTCTGGACTCGGCATTGCAGTAGGCGTTGGCCTTTACTTAGAAGCGACATTCGCTGTTATTTTATTCATTTTATCCGTAAACGTCTTACCGTTCATCGTGAAACGATTCGGCCCGAAACGATTGCGTGAACGTGAAATTGCCGTACAAATTATTATGAACCCTAATTCAAAAATGACTGAATTACTACAATCGATCGAAGGACAAACGACGAGTTTAGCAGGCAATATGAGCAAAGATTTAACGGTGCGCAAAATGCGGATTCAAGATATCGAAAACGGTCAACAAAAAATTAATCTCGTGCTCTCCGCACCTGAAGATGAATATACGACCGAAATTTATTATATGTTTAAAAAAATCGATGACGTCATCGGTGTGAAAATCGAACGTTTATAGGAGGTATTCAAATGAACTTAACAATTAAAAACTGGGAGGAGTATACGTATTACTTAACGATTTATTTAAAAGAAAGCCCTTCACAATTTCTCGTCGACTTTGAACAATTGCCTTTACACTATCAATTAAAATATTTTAAAGAATTAACGCGAGAACGTCGCCAACTATTTTACGGAATCGTTCCGAGCGAACTCGTTTCGCAAATTTTCGGGAAACTATCGATCGAACATCAAGCGATCATCGTCGAAGAACTCGATAAAGAATTGCGCTCCGAAATGTTCAAACAACTGCGAACAGACGAATTCGTCACATTGCTTGAACAAGTAAGCCCGGAAGAACGTGAATCCTTTTACACATTGCTTCCGGAGAAAAAACGAGCACAATTGGAAGAGATATTATCGTATGACGAAGACTCGGTCGGCTCTATTATGACGACGGAATTCGTCTCGATTTCAGAAAACGCAACAGCAGATGAAGCGTTACAACATATTCGTAACGTCGCGAAAGACGCGGAATCTATCTATTACCTTTTCGTCGTCAATGACGATAATAAATTGATGGGTGTCCTCTCTTTACGCGAATTACTCGTCATTAAAGATGGTGCGACACCGCTTCATTCCGTCATGAAAAAACAAGTGATTGCTTTGCATCCACACGTCCATCAACAACTCGCCGTCGAAGCGATTTTCGAACATGACTTACTACTGCTTCCTGTCGTGTCGATGACGAATGAACTGATCGGTATCATTACCGTCGATGACATTGTCGACGTTAACGAAGAAAGCAAAAAGCAGACGAAACCACGCTTTTCTTTTACGCGCCTTTTCTCCGCTTTACTGTAACAAAAAAACGTCCGACTCTTTGAGAGCGGACGTTTTGTATTAGATGAAATGTTTGACGATTGGGTATTGATACACTTCGTCGTTCATCGTTTTGATCGCACCGATGATCGGCACGGCAATTTCTACAATTCCGAAGAAAATTAAAAACGGAATTCCGATAATGAACCAAGAGAAAAATGTTGAAACGACAATACATACCCACATAATCGCGTTAAAAATCATCGCTTGTACAGCGAGCTTTTTCGTTAAAGCGTCGTCTTGTACGAAATAAATGATGAGCGGTCCTAAAAACGGTACGAACAGTGCACTTAAATGTAAAATGATTCGTGTTCCTTTATTTGCTGAAGTCATATTGATCACCCTTTTCTCTTTTACTTTATATCTTATATACGAATAAATTCTCAATCGGTTTCATTTTTCCTTTACTTCTTTTCAAACTTTTTCGTATACTACAAGTAGTTCGAATTTCGAAATAATAAGGAGGAAATAGATTATGGTTCAACAATTACCCTCACGTGACCAAGTTAAACTTGAAGAAACGTGGAATTTACAAGATTTATTCGCTTCAGAAAAAGAATACGAAGAAGCGATTGAACGTTTAACAACAGCTGTCCAAACGTTTCATGATGAATACGTCGGAAAAATGAACGACGCTTCTTCTGTCGTCACGATCGTTCAAGCGTATGAACAAGTGCTCATGCAGTTCGTGCCGATCGGAGCTTATGCGAGCCTCGCTTCAAGCGTTGACGAAACGAATACGGACGCTCAAATGCGTGCGAGCGGCTTCAGTCAACTCGCTTCACGCCTCGCAAGCCAATTATCATTCGTCGAAAGTGAACTTGCGGCATTAGATGAAAGCGTTTTACAACAAGCGATTGAGCAAGAACCGACACTCGCTTCCTATTTAAATGAAGTGATCGCTTTTATCCCACATCAACTTCATCCTGAAGTCGAAAAAACGTTAAAAGCATTCGGTTCAACATTTAGTTCACCATATAGCTTATACAATACGACGAAACTCGTCGATATGACATTCGAGCCGTTCCAAGTGAATGATGAATCTTTCCCTTTAAGCTACATCTCTTTCGAAGGGGTATGGGATTCCCATCCGAACTTAGAAAAACGTCGAGAAGCGTTCCGCGCCTTTTCGAATAAATTACGCGACTACCAACATACGACAGCGAAAACATACGA
>JASLHQ010000206.1 GCA_030152265.1 Savagea sp. | reverse complement strand
CGGACATGTTACAGAGCGCTCGATTACGGAAGCGAGTGTATTTTTCGAAAGCCTCGAACTATCTGAAAAAGATGCGCAAATTGCGAAGTTAATTTTGAAAGAAATTGAAGAGCGTTTGTCATTTTTACGCAATGTCGGTCTCGACTATTTAACATTAAGTCGAGCAGCAGGAACATTGTCAGGAGGAGAAGCGCAACGTATTCGACTCGCGACACAAATCGGCTCACGTTTAACAGGTGTGCTATACATTTTAGACGAACCGTCGATCGGTCTTCACCAACGCGATAATGACCGCTTAATTAATACGTTGAAAAGTATGCGTGATATCGGCAATACGTTAATCGTCGTCGAACATGACGAAGATACGATGCTTGCGGCGGATCATTTAATCGATATCGGACCGGGAGCGGGCGTTGCGGGGGGAGAAATCGTTTCTCAAGGAACGCCTGAAGAAGTGATGAACGACCCGAACTCTTTAACCGGTCAATATTTAAAGGGCGAAAAGTTTATTCCAGTTCCTGCTGAGCGCCGTAAAGGAAACGGTCAAACATTGACGATTCGTGGCGCACGGGCGAACAACTTAAAAGATGTGACGGTCGATATACCGCTCGGAACATTCGTCGCTGTGACAGGTGTGTCCGGTTCTGGTAAGAGTACCCTCGTCAACGAAGTGCTGTACAAGTCGCTTGCGATGAATATGAACGGCGCAAAAGCGCGTCCTGGAGATCATGATGCAGTCGAAGGGATTGACCAACTCGATAAAATTATCGAAATTGATCAGTCGCCAATCGGTCGTACACCACGCTCCAACCCGGCGACGTATACGAGTGTGTTCGATGACATTCGCGATGTTTTCGCGATGACGAACGAAGCGAAAGTGCGCGGGTATAAAAAAGGTCGCTTCAGCTTTAACGTCAAAGGTGGACGTTGTGAAGCATGTCGTGGTGACGGCATCATTAAAATTGAAATGCACTTTTTACCCGATGTTTACGTACCGTGTGAAGTATGTCACGGGAAACGATACAATCGCGAAACGTTAGAAGTGTTATACAAAGGAAAAAACATTGCGGACGTTTTAGAAATGACGGTGGAAGATGCGGTTGAATTTTTCGAAGCGATTCCGAAAATCCATCGTAAACTACAGACGCTCGTCGATGTCGGCATCGGCTATGTAAAATTAGGACAACCAGCGACGACTTTATCAGGGGGAGAGGCGCAACGTGTCAAACTCGCTTCTGAACTGCATAAACGTTCGACAGGCAAATCGTTTTACATTTTAGACGAACCGACAACAGGTTTACACGTGCATGATATCGGTAAGTTATTAAAAGTATTACAACGACTCGTCGATGGCGGAAATACGGTCCTCGTTATCGAACACAATTTAGACGTCATTAAAACAGCAGACTACATGATCGACCTCGGTCCAGAAGGTGGAGACGGCGGAGGGACGATCGTCGGCACGGGAACCCCGGAACAGATGGTGAACGTGGCGAACTCTTACACGGGACAATATTTAAAACCGGTGTTAGAACGAGATCGTGCTCGCATGACAGAAAAAATAAAAGAAACCGAAAATGAAACTTCTCCGGCAGAATGAACGTACAATAAGTAGTACGAGCATAAAATGAACGAAAATTAGAGGGGGAACTCAACATGGAAGCGAAGAAAAAACAAATTTTACAGTTAGTTGAAGATGGAACGATTACAGCGGAAGAAGCGATTGTTTTACTCAGTAAATTAAACGACACTCCTGAGCAACCGAAAGTTGAAGAACCGACATTGCCGAAACAAGCCGAGCAAGAAGAACAAGAAGAACAGTCTACTCAAGAAGATCCATTTGCAGAAGCGACAGACCGCGGTGAACAGTTTTTCCGCGACGTCAAATCAGACGTACAAGAAATCGGTACACAGTTTATGAAGTTTTTCCAAACGGCTGTCGATCAAGTGAAATCATTTGATGTGAATCAAATTTTCGATGCGAAAGTGAGCTTCACACGTGAATTTACAGTGAAAGAACCGCTTGAGCGTTTAGACATCGAAGTATTTCACGGCAGTGTAAACATCGTTAAAGGAACGAGCGAAGAGACGACATTGTTCGTGGACGCAGCATTTTTCGATACGGCAGATGAAGCGAAAGCGGATGAACGCTTCGCGAAAGAGTTTTTATACGATCAACAAGGCGATACTTTGTATATTCAAAGCCAGTTGAAAACAGCACGTATGAACTGCACGTTAACAGTGCCTGCACATCTTTATGACAAAGTGACCGTGAAGACATGGAACGGTGCGGTTTCGATCGAAGATTTACGCGCTAAACAAGTGAAAGTGTCGACGAAAAACGGGAAAGTCCATTTCGTTAATAACGAATTTGAACAAGCAAAAGTCGAAACGGCGAACGGTAAAGTGTACGCGCGCGGGATTACAGGTGAAGATTTAGATATCGAAACATTTAACGGAGCGATTTACGTGGACGGTTCAGTAGAAGAAATTGAAGCGGAATCGGTCAACGGTCCAATCGCCATTACGACGACACATCCACAAGCTCGTTCAATCGAAGCGGAATCATTCGCAGGAGCAGTTGAAATTTACTTACCGAAAGAAGCTTCAACATCGGGTAAACTTCAAACGAATGTAGGAAAATTAACGGTCGACGTCTTAAATGCGACAGTCGAAGAAGTACAAGATTCGTTATTTGAAACGGAAGTTCAATTCGAAGTAGAAGGTTCGTCATCACGTCGTCTTCAAGTGAAAGCGAAAACGAATGCTGGAACGATTACAGTAAAATAATGAAATGATGAATGACCCGACATGAGTTCAAGCAATCTTGAGCTCATGTTTTTTGTCTTTTCAGCAGAAAATAGGTCAGACGACGAAAAAAGATGGTGAACATGTTAGAATGAAAAAAGAAATGCAAGGAGGGAGAACGGAATGTCAGAATTAACGATTCAAGATATTATTGAAACATTTCATTTAGAAATCGTCGCCGGTGACGAGTGGACACACCGAAAAATTACGACGAGTGATATATCGCGACCAGGTCTTGAGATGGCCGGGTTTTTTGATTACTATCCGAAAGAACGTGTACAACTACTAGGAAAGAAAGAATTGACGTATTTAAGCTTATTAGACTCGAAAACACGTCGAGAGCGTTTTGATCAGCTTTGTCACCCAATCACACCTGCTTTCATTTTAGCGCACGGTGTAGGAGGACCTCCCGAACTGTTAGAATTAGCGACAGCCCGTCAAATCCCTGTCTTAAAAACGCCCCATCAGACGACGCGTTTTGCTGGAATGTTGACGAACTATTTAGAAGGGCAACTCGCTCCAATGACGACCGTACACGGTGTACTCGTTGACGTTTACGGAGTCGGTGTTCTCATTACAGGAAAAAGCGGTGTTGGGAAAAGTGAAACAGCACTAGAACTTGTGAAACGTGGCCATCGTCTCGTAGCGGATGATGTCGTCGAAATTCGTCAAGTAGCGAAAAATATTTTAATCGGAAGTTCGCCGAAAATTTTAGAACATATGCTTGAAATTCGCGGTGTCGGCATTATCGATTTGATGGTGCTATTCGGCGCAAGTTCTGTAAAAGATAATAAACGTATTTTACTCGTCGTCGATTTAGAAGTGTGGGATCCTGATAAATTGTACGACCGTCTC
Source organism: Savagea sp. (assembly GCA_030152265.1). GTDB lineage: Bacteria > Bacillota > Bacilli > Bacillales_A > Planococcaceae > Savagea. The sequence continues at coordinate 1,912 of JASLHQ010000206.1, read as the reverse complement.
GGAGTCGATGAAGAGAAAATGAAAATTATCGATTCTGAATTGACGCGTTTAACTGTGCCTGTAAAACCAGGTCGAAACTTATCCGTCATCATCGAAGTAGCTGCGATGGATTACCGAATGAAGAAACTCGGAATCAATGCAGCGGAACAGTTTGCGGAACGTTTAGAACAAGCGGTCATGCAAAATACGATTGTTGAGGAGGAGTCGAATGACTAGTCTACTCGATTTTACGTATTTAGCATTTGATCCGTTTTTAATTAATGCAGGCCCAATTAAAATTCGTTGGTACGCAGCGCTCATCATTACGGGAATTATTTTAGCGTACATCGTCGTACAAAAAGAAATGGTGAAACGTGGATTTCACGATGAGTTTTTAACAGATTTGCTCATTTGGGCAATTCCGATTTCAATCATTAGTGCGCGTATTTACTATGTCGTCTTCGAATGGCCACGTTATGCAGACAATCCGATTAGTGCGCTTTATATATGGGAAGGCGGTATCGCCATTCACGGGGCGTTGATCGGGGCGTTCATTACGACGTACGTCTTTACGAAACGTCGAGGAGAGTCCTTTTGGAAAGTGGCGGACATTGCCGCTCCTGGACTGCTCATCGGTCAAATTATCGGACGTTGGGGAAACTTTATGAACCAAGAAGCTCACGGTGGCCCAGTTTCTGAAACGTTTTTACAAAATACGATTATTCCGAATTGGATTATGGAACAGATGACGATTAACGGTGTGACGTATCATCCGACATTTTTATATGAGTCGATGTGGAATTTAGTCGGACTCATTTTAATTCTCGCATGGTTGCGACGTGCGAACTTAATGCGTAGCTCGATCTTTTTATTTTATTTAACATGGTATTCTATCGGTCGCTTCTTCATTGAAGGGATGCGTACCGACAGCTTGTTAATCGGCGGATTGCGCACAGCACAAATTGTATCGCTCATCACGATTGTCGTAGCGGTGGCGATTTATTTATATCGTAAATACAGTATGAAAGTGACGACGAAATACGAACAGAAATAAAGGGGAATGGAATATGTCTTGGTTGAAAGAGGGGTTATGGAACGGACTGAAGACGACGTGGGGTCTCGGGAAAATTATTTTTCCTATTACGATTATCGTCGTCTTATTGCAACATACGCCGGTTTTACCGTGGATTACAGAACTGATTGAACCGATTATGGGGATTTTCGGTTTGCGTGGGGAAGCGGCAATTCCGCTCGTGCTCGGTAACTTTTTAAATTTATATGCCGGTATCGCTGGAATATTGTCGATGGAATTGACGGTGAAAGAAGTATTTATTTTAGCGGTCATGATGAGCTTTGCGCATAATTTGTTAATCGAAACGGGTGTCGCATCGAAAGTCGGTGTGAAAATCAGTGTTATTTTAACAGTGCGCATTGCGTTAGCGGCAATTTCAGCGATCATCATTAATGTCGTCTGGCAAGGTGGTAGCGAAATTGCGCAATACGGGATGGCACCTGTTGAGGAAGTAGTACCAGAAGGATGGATGGCGATTACGTTGCTCGGTTTTGAAAAAGCCTTTTACGGCGTCGTGCAACTGGCGATGATCGTCATTCCGTTAATGATCGCGATTCAATTTTTGCGTCACATTCATTTTTTAGAAAAATTATCTCGTTGGATGCGTCCATTTACACGCTTGCTCGGCGTAGAGTCGAACGCAGCATTAACGCTTGCAGCAGGTCTCATTTTCGGTCTTGCATACGGAGCGGGTGTCATGATTCAAGCGGTGCATGAAGACGGTGTAAGTCACCGTGATGTGACGATCAGCTTCATTTACCTCGTCGCCTGTCACGCCGTTGTAGAAGATACATTATTATTTATCCCACTTGGTATTAACGTCTTACCGTTATTGTTAATCCGTTTATTCGTCGCTTTAAT
>JASLHQ010000115.1 GCA_030152265.1 Savagea sp. | reverse complement strand
CGAAATGATGCGTTCAGCTAAGCGATTAGGAGCGTATTTACAAAAAGTCGGAATTGAAAAAGGCGATCGAATCGCTATCATGTTACCGAATACTCCACAAGCTGCAATCGCTTTTTACGGTGTATTGTATGCGGGAGCGATTGTCGTCCAAACGAATCCACTCTATACGGAACGTGAGCTTGAATATCAATTACAAGATTCAGGAGCGAAAGCAATCATTACGTTGAAAGCGCTTTATCCTAGAGTGGCTAATATTCGTCAACGAACAGAGTTAGAACATGTTATTACGACAGGGGTAGAAGATTATTTACCATTCCCTAAAAACAAAATTTACCCTTCCATAGAACGTAAGAAGACGAAAGTGATTGTCGATTTTCCGAAAGACTCCCAAATTTCGGATTTCAAACAAATTGTTGAACAAGAACAAGGTGAATTGACAGAATATGATTTCGCTTTTGATGATGTTGCCGTTTTACAATATACAGGAGGAACAACAGGTCCACCGAAAGGCGTTATGCTCACACATGAAAACTTAGTAGCGAATGTTTCGATGTGTAACGCTTGGCTTTATAAGTCAGAAAAAGGTAAGGAAGTCGTACTCGGAGTGATTCCGTTGTTCCACGTATACGGAATGACGACTGTTCTGTTGCTTTCTGTTATGCAACATTATAAGATGGTCTTAATGCCTCAATTTAAATCAGAAGAAGTATTGAAAGTAATAGAGAAGCAAAAACCGACATTTTTCCCGGGAGCACCAACGATATATATCGGTTTACTCAATAATCCAAAAATTGAGAAATATAATTTATCGTCTATTGAAGCCTGCATTAGTGGATCAGCACCACTTCCAGTTGAAGTGAAAAAGAAATTTGAGCAATTAACAGGTGGACGACTTGTAGAAGGTTATGGTTTGACAGAAACTTCTCCTGTCACGCATGCGAACTTCGTCTGGCAAGAACAAGACCGAGTCGGTTCAATCGGTGTACCGTGGCCAAATACAGATGCTTGTATTTTAGGTCCGCATGATAGTGATGCAGTCGGTTCGGAATATGTTGGCGAAATTGCGATTAAAGGTCCGCAAGTGATGAAAGGTTATTGGAATCGCCCTCAAGATACGGAGGAGACATTCCGCGACGGTTGGCTTTTAACAGGAGATCTCGGCTATATGGACGAAGATGGATACTTTTATATCGTCGACCGTAAAAAAGATATGGTCATTGCAGGTGGTTTTAATATTTATCCACGTGAAATTGAAGAAGTATTTTATGAGCACGAAGCAGTGCAAGAAGTCGTTGTCATTGGTATACCTGATCCGTATCGCGGAGAAACAGTAAAGGCATTTATCGTTTTGCGACCAGGTTATGAAGTGACTGAAAAAGAATTAAATACATTTGCTCGAAAACATCTTGCAGCTTTTAAAGTTCCGCATTATTATGAGTTTAGAGAAGATTTACCGAAAACAGCAATCGGTAAGATTTTACGTCGAGTATTAATCGATGAAGAGAAGAAAAAGACAAAAAACAAGTAAAAGTGTTGACGAAATAAAATTTAATGTGTAATATAAATAGTGAATGAACGTTCATTCACTATTTATTTTCACAAAATATGAACGACCATTCATTCATAAATGATTTGTAGAGTAGGGGCGCAAGGTGGTGGAACAATGAAAAGAGAAAAACCGAAGTACATGCAAATTATCGATGCGGCTGTTATCGTCATTGCTGAAAATGGTTATCACGGTTCGCAAGTTGCAAAAATTGCGAAACAAGCAGGAGTTGCAGATGGAACAATCTACCTTTACTTTAAAAACAAAGATGACATTTTAATTTCTGTATTTAAAGAGAAGATGGGAGTTTTCATTGAGAGGCTTCGAGAAATTGCGCATCGACCAATTTCCACAGAAGAAAAATTATATGAACTTGTAAAAAATCATTATACGATTTTACAAAATGACCACCATTTAGCCATTGTCACACAATTGGAACTGCGTCAAACTCGCAAACCGTTACGCACGAAAATAAGTGATATTTTAAGAGAATACCTTTCCCTCTATGATTATATTTTAAAAGAGGGAATCGAAAACGGTACGTTGAAAGACTCGATCGACATCCGCTTATTGCGTCAAGCGATATTCGGAATGATTGATGAAACATCAACATCATGGGTTATGACAGGTCAAAAACATAATTTAGTCAATTTAACTGACGAAGTTCATCAATTGATTCTTCATGGGTTAAAAAAGTAACACGTATCAAAATGAGTGCGAAAGTTTTCGCACTATCATTTTGACACTCATAATAAATTGTAGTAAAGTGAATGACAGAAAAAGGGGTGGTAGGATGGTATTACCAAAAATGGATATTGAAAACAGAATCGCAATGATCACATTTAACAATCCGCCAGCGAATGCTTTAAGCTCAAAGATTGTAGCGGAAATCGATCAACTTTTAAATAAGATTGAAAGCGATTCCAATATCCGAGCAGTCGTTTTACATAGTGAAGGTAGGTTTTTCTCTGCAGGGGCAGACATTAAAGAATTTACCGAGCTAGACGGCAGCCGTGGAGCTGAAGAATTGGGAAGAAAAGGTCAAGAAGTGTTCAATCGTATTGAGACTTTTTCGAAGCCTGTCATCGCAGCAATTCACGGAGCGGCTTTAGGTGGGGGGCTTGAGTTGGCATTAAGTTGTCATATTCGATTGGCGACAAAAGATGCCAAACTTGGTTTACCAGAATTACAGCTTGGCCTAATTCCAGGCTACGGTGGAACACAACGTCTACCTCGTATCGTCGGTCAAGCACATGCGGTTGAAATGATTTTATCAGGAGAACCGATCGACGGCGAGAAAGCGCATACAATTGGACTCGTTACAAAAGTTGTCGATGAAGCGAATTTAGTAGATGAAGCAGTTCAACTTGCACAAAAGCTTGGCTCGAAAAGTCCTGCATCAACGAAAGCGGCATTGCAACTTATTCATCAAGCAATCGCATTGCCAGCAGATGAAGGTTTCGTAAATGAAAGACAAGCATTCAGCGAAGTGTTTGAAACAGCAGATGCGAAAGAAGGCATTCAAGCCTTTATTGAAAAGCGTAAACCGAATTTCAGTTAATTAACGTTCAATATGAACGGTTAATCATAATTTAAGCATTAAATATTGAACAGGAGGGTTCTATTATGAATATTGTAGCTTTAGTAAAAAGAACATTCGATACAGAGGAAAAAATCGTCATCAATGGCGGTCAAATTAACGAAGATGGTGCAGAGTTCATCATTAACCCATACGATGAGTATGCGGTAGAAGAGGCAATCGTTTTACGTGATGAGCATGGTGGTGAAGTGACAGCACTTTCAATCGGTAGTGAGGAAGCTGAGAAGCAACTTCGTACGGCGCTCGCAATGGGAGCAGATAAAGCGGTGTTAATCGACACGGAAGATGATCTCGACGTGATGGATGAATTTACAATCGCTAAAATTATTGCAACATACTTGAAAGATCAAGAAGTAGATCTCATCATCGCAGGTAACGTAGCGGTAGATGGTGGTTCTGGTCAAGTTGGTCCACGTGTAGCAGAAATGCTCGGCATCAACTATGTAACGACAATTACAGATATCGAGGTAGATGGTGAAGATGTGACAATCGTTCGTGACGTTGAAGGGGATACGGAAACGATTGAAACGAAACTTCCACTTCTCGTAACAGCACAACAAGGATTGAACGAGCCACGTTACCCATCACTCCCTGGAATTATGAAAGCGAAAAAGAAACCGCTTGAAGAGCTTGAGTTAGATGATCTCGACTTAGATGAAGATGATGTCGAAGCTAAAACAGAAACAGTCGAAGTATTTTTACCACCAGCAAAAGAAGCAGGAAAAATTCTTGAAGGTGAAGTCGCAGATCAAGTATCTGAGCTCGTCTCACTATTGAAAAACGAAGCGAAAGTATTGTAATCATAGATAAAACGTGTAGGAGGGAATCATTATGTCTAAAAAAGTACTCGTATTAGGTGAAGTAAAAGATAATGCATTACGTAACGTATCATTCGAAGTGATTGCAGCAGCGAAAACAATCAGCGGTGGAGCAGAAGTAACAGCTCTTTTAATCGGTGACGATGTGAAAGGGTATGCGAATGAACTCGCACAATATGGTGCAGATCGCGTGCTCGTCGTAGAAGATGCTAAGCTAGCACAATATACATCAGACGGCTATAGCCAAGCATTCATGGCAGTTTATGAACAAGAGCAGCCAGATGCAATCGTAATGGGCCATACAGCACAAGGAAAAGACTTGTCACCAAAAATCGCAACGAAAATTGATGCAGGTCTCATTTCAGACGTAACTTCAATCGAAGGAGAAGGAGACGATGCGGTATTCGTTCGCCCGATCTATTCAGGTAAAGCATTTGAAAAAGTGAAAATCACTGACGGATTAACATTCGTTACAGTACGTCCGAACAACATTGCGCCACTTGAAAAAGACGAAGGAAAATCAGCAGACGCTGAATCAGTAAGCGCAGATATCGTTGACTTACGTTCAGTTATTAAAGATGTCGTTCGTAAATCAACAGACGGTGTAGATTTATCTGAAGCGAAAGTAATCGTAGCAGGTGGACGTGGTGTGAAAGGTGAAGAAGGTTTCGAACCACTTCAAGAACTCGCGACATTGTTAGGTGGAGCAGTAGGAGCATCACGTGGAGCATGTGACGCTGAATACTGTGACTACTCATTACAAATTGGTCAAACAGGTAAAGTTGTAACGCCAGACCTTTACTTTGCAGTCGGAATTTCAGGAGCGATTCAACACGTTGCTGGAATGTCGAACTCGAAAATTATCGTAGCGATTAACAAAGATCCAGAAGCAGAAATTTTCAAAATTGCAGACTACGGAATTGTAGGCGACTTATTTGAGGTAATGCCAATCTTAATTGAAGAAGTGAAAAAAGCAATTTAATGCTAGAAGAGGTGGGGAGCGAATAGTTTATTCGCTTCCCATTTTTTTGCTCAATAGGCAAAACGTTATTCAAAGAAAAAAGGCTATGTTATACTTAAAATGAAATAAACGTTGAGCAAACAACTAGCCCCCAGGGGTATAAGCTGTTATAATTCAAAGTGAATGAATTGTTCAATGACAATCTAAGGAGGATTTTAATTATGGCTATTATTAATGCAACAGACGCAACATTTAACGAATCAATCGCAGAAGGTGTCGTACTTGTAGACTTTTGGGCTCCATGGTGCGGACCTTGTAAAATGATTGCTCCAGTACTTGAAGAAGTAGCGGACGCAGTAGATGGAAAAGCGAAAGTTGTTAAAGTGGACGTTGACGACAACCAAACAACAGCAGCACAATTCGGCGTTATGTCAATCCCAACGCTCATCGTATTCAAAGACGGTGAAGCAGTAGATAAAGTAGTTGGCTTCAACCCGAAAGAAAAATTAGTTGCTTTAATCGAAAAGCACCTATAAGATGAACAAAACAAGACTAGGTCGCCTATGGCAGCCTAGTCTTTTTAGTAGGTGAGATGATGAATGAACAATTGCAAGAAAAACTAAAAATTTTGCCAGAACGCCCTGGTTGTTATTTAATGAAAGATCGACAAGGGGAAGTTATTTATGTAGGAAAAGCGAAAGTATTGAAAAATCGAGTGCGCAGTTACTTTACGGGAAGCCATGACGGAAAAACAGCTCGCCTCGTCCAAGAGATTGTAGACTTCGAATACATTGTGACCGATACAGAAATCGAATCACTCGTTTTAGAACTCAATTTAATTAAACGATACGATCCGCGTTACAATATTATGTTGAAAGATGATAAAACGTATCCGTACATTCAAATTACAAACGAAAAATATCCCCGTCTCCTCGTGACACGCAACGTAAAAAGAAAGAGCGGCAAATATTTTGGGCCTTATCCGAACGCATACGCAGCGCAAGAAACAAAAAAGCTGCTAGACCGCATATATCCATTTCGAAAATGTCGTCATTTGCCGAAGCAAGTTTGCTTATATTACCATTTAGGACAATGTTTAGCTCCTTGTGTATATGATGTTCCTGAAGCGACTTACGAAGAAATGATCAAAGAAGTGAGTCAGTTTTTAAAAGGTGGATACGGAGAAGTGAAAAAAGAGCTGGAGCAAAAAATGATGGATGCTTCTGAAAAGTTAGAGTTCGAGCGCGCAAAAGAATACCGAGATCAAATTGCACATATTGAATCTGTTATGGAAAAGCAGAAAATGGCGACGAGTGACTTTACCGATCGCGACATATTCGGTTATGCCGTAACGGAGCAATACATGTGTGTCCAAGTGTTTTTTGTGCGTCAAGGAAAGTTGATTGAACGAGATGTCTCTATTTTTCCTTACTATCGAGAACCAGAAGAGGAACTCATTACATTTATCGGACAATTTTACAACGATGGCAAACATTTAAAGCCGAAAGAAGTGCTCGTGCCGATTGAAATTGACACTTCTTTACTCGCTCAATTGTTAGCGATTAAAGTTCATGCGCCTCAACGAGGACAGAAAAAACAAATGCTCGATTTAGCGAAAGACAATGCAGAAGTAGCGCTGCAAGAAAAGTTAACATTAGTGGAAAGAAAATACGAACGTACGGTAGGGGCATGTGTCCACTTAGGAGAATTGCTCGGCATTGCTACACCTTTGCGCATTGAAGCATTTGATAACTCCCATTTACATGGAACGAATCCAGTATCAGCGATGGTTTCTTTCGTTGATGGAGAGCCGAGAAGGCAAGAATATCGTAAATATAATTTGAAAGAAGCAAGTGCACATGATGACTACGGTGCGATGCGCGAAGTTGTTCGTCGACGTTACGTCCGTTTATTAAAGGAAGAAAAACCGTTGCCTGACCTCATCGTCATAGACGGTGGAAAAGGACAAATGTCTGTCGCACGCGAAGTGTTAGAAGACGAACTCGGTTTATTTATCCCGATACTCGGATTAGCAAAAGACGATGACCATGATACGAATGAAGTGTTGTTCGGAGATCCTCCGCAAACCATACAAATGAAAAAGACGAGCGATACTTTTTATTTATTGCAACGCATTCAAGATGAAGTACATCGCTTTGCAATTACGTTTCAAAGAGCAAAACGTCAACAGAATGCTTTTCATTCTATATTAGATGAAGTGAAAGGGATTGGAGAACAGCGTAAAAGAAGGTTGTTAATGCATTTCGGATCTGTCGATCATATTAAAAATGCGACAGTTGAAGAATTGAGAAAGTTAAAAATACCACAAGCTGTCGCTGAACAATTACTCACAAAGCTGAATCAAAAAGAAAATGGTCACTAGTGGATGATTCACCAGTGACCATTTTTTATAAGCGAGAAGATGCATCCCATTTCACTTCAAATTGGATCCACTGCTTTTTTATATTTTTTTCTGCGTAACATTCCGTTACACTTTTTTGTAACGCTTCATGTTGCGCAGCTAAAAATCCAGCTTCTAGTGCGTGAGAAGCTTGTTCAAAGTCTTCTACTGTCGGACGTGTTAATGTGTAGATGATGGAGTCGCTTTTTTCTTTTTCAACGATCAACTCTCCCCAGTCAGCTTCTCGGAAAAAATCAGGGAGTTCTTGCAGTGAAAAAAGAGGAAATTCACGGGCGATTTCTTTTCCTACCCAGTACAAAATATCTTCTTCATGTTTTCCTAAAATTGCTGGTATAACATGATATCTTAATAGTTCGTAGCCAAATTTCGTCGGACGTTTCGTTTCTTCATTAGCCAAAATATTCACCATCCTTTTCAAAAACTTCAAATCAACTTCATATGTAATTGAGAATCGATTGAAAAAGCTTTCGACATCTTGATTTCTTATGTAGTGAGGAGTACAATGAAATTGTAATCACATTGTAACATGAAAGGAGTACGTCGGAAAAGTTTACTTTTAAATTGACGTGCTTCAGCTATAAGGGAGGGTAAAAGACTTGTCGAGAGAATCAGATTTTTTCTTACGTCGTCTTCATTCACTGCTCGGAGTCATTCCAGTTGGGTTATTCTTAACACAACACTTAATCATTAACTATTTTTCAACGCGTGGTGAAGAAGCATTTAACGCAGCTTCAGATTTCATGGGAAGCTTACCATTTTTGTATGTGTTGGAGTGGGTAGTAATTTATATCCCATTAATGTTCCACGCATTCTACGGTGTTTACATCGCATTTACTGCGAAAAACAACACAGGTCGTTTCGGTACATACCGCAACTGGATGTTTAAGTTGCAACGTTTAACGGGAGTGTTCTTAGTGATTTTTATCGCATGGCACATTTACCAAACGCGTATCCAAAAGGCACTTGGTGTTGACGTGAACTACGACATGATGGCTGATATTTTCCAATCTACTGGAATGGTTATTTTCTACTTTGCAGGAGTTCTCGCTGCAACATTCCACTTAGCTAACGGAATTTGGGCTTTCCTCGTAACTTGGGGTATTACACAATCTCCACGTTCACAGCAAATTTTCTCTTACGTGTCAGTCCTTATTTTCATCGCATTATCATTCGTTGGTATCCGTGCGATCTTAGGATTTATGTAAGAAAGTAGATGCAATCAGTTTTTGAGATTATGTAAATATTGAGGAGTGAAACAATAATGGCAAAAGGTAGATTGATCGTCGTTGGTGGCGGTCTTGCAGGTCTTATGGCAACAATTAAATCAGCTGAAGCTGGTATGCCAGTTGACTTGTTTTCTTTAGTCCCTGTTAAACGTTCACACTCTGTATGTGCCCAAGGTGGTATTAACGGAGCTGTTAACACGAAGGGTGAAGGTGACTCACCTGCAATCCATTTAGATGATACAGTATATGGTGGAGACTTCTTAGCGAACCAACCACCTGTTAAGGCAATGACAGATGCTGCACCTGGAATTATTCACCTTTTCGACCGTATGGGTGTTATGTTTAACCGTACAAATGAAGGGTTACTTGATTTCCGTCGTTTCGGAGGTACTTTACACCACCGTACAGCATTCGCTGGTGCGACAACAGGACAGCAATTATTATATGCTTTAGATGAGCAAGTGCGTTCACATGAAGTAGCTGGACTCGTTCAGAAATATGAACATTGGGAGTTTTTAGGAGTTATTCTTGATAACGATGGTGTTTGTCGAGGAATTAAAGCTCAAAACTTAAAGACGATGGAGATTAAATCATTCCGTGGAGATGCGGTTATTATCGCAACGGGTGGACCTGGTATTATCTTCGGTAAGTCAACGAACTCTGTTATTAATACAGGTTCTGCAGCTTCAATCGTTTATCAACAAGGTGCGAAATACGCAAACGGTGAGTTCATTCAAATTCACCCAACGGCGATTCCAGGAGATGACAAACTTCGTCTCATGAGTGAATCAGCACGTGGTGAAGGTGGACGTGTTTGGACGTATAAAGATGGTAAACCTTGGTACTTCTTAGAAGAGAAATATCCTGACTACGGTAACTTAGTTCCACGTGACATTGCAACACGTGAAATTTTCGACGTCTGTGTAAACCAAAAGCTCGGTATTAACGGCGAGAACATGGTTTATTTAGACTTGTCACATAAAGATCCACATGAGCTTGACATTAAACTCGGTGGAATCATGGAAATTTATGAAAAATTCGTTGGGGAAGACCCACGTAAAGTTCCGATGAAGATTTTCCCTGCTGTCCACTACTCAATGGGTGGCCTCTGGGTAGACTACGATCAACATACGAATATCCCTGGATTATTCGCAGCGGGTGAAGCTGATTACTCACAACACGGTGCAAACCGTCTCGGTGCGAACTCATTACTTTCTGCTGTATTCGGTGGAATGGTTGCAGGACCGAAAGCTGTTGAATACATTAACGGACTCGATAAGAGTGCGGAAGATGTAGAATCATCAATTTTCGACAATGCAATTAAAGAAGAACAAGCGGCTTGGGATGCAACGCTCGCAATGGACGGTACTGAAAATGCGTACATGCTCCATAAAGAGCTTGGTGAAGTGATGACGAAAAACGTTACAGTTGTTCGTAATAACAAAGACCTTGCGGCTACAGATGTGAAAATTCAAGAATTACTCGAACGCTATGAAAACATTAACATTACTGACACACAAAAATGGTCAAACCAAGGTGCGACATTTACTCGTCAGTTAAAGAACATGTTGCAATTAGCGCGCGTTATTACGCTCGGAGCTCTTAACCGTAACGAGAGCCGTGGAGCTCACTACAAGCCAGAATTCCCTGAACGTGACGACGAGAACTTCTTAAAAACAACAATCGCTGAATTTACGCCAGAAGCTCCTAAATTATCGTATGAAGATGTAGACGTTTCATTAGTACCACCACGTAAGCGTGACTACACTTCAAAATCGTAGTAATAAGAGGAAAGGGGAAAATACGAAATGAGCGAGAATAAGACAATCGAGTTAAAAGTGCGTCGTCAAGACACAGCTAACTCTGATCCATATTGGGAAGAGTTTTCAATCCCATATCGTCCAAACATGAACGTTATTTCTGTGTTAATGGAAATTCAACGTAATCCAGTGACGAAAGATGGTAAGAAAACGACACCAATTAACTGGGAAATGAGCTGTCTTGAAGAAGTATGTGGAGCATGTTCGATGGTTATTAACGGACGTCCACGTCAATCTTGTACAGCATTAATTGACCACTTACCATCACCAATTACGCTTGAGCCGATGTCAACATTCCCAGTCGTACGTGACTTAATCGTCGACCGTGAATTCATGTTTGACTCACTTAAGAAAGTAAAAGCATGGGTTCCAATCGATGGAACGTATGATTTAGGTGAAGGTCCACGTATGCCAGAGCGCAAACGTCAATGGGCTTATGAATTATCAAAATGTATGACATGTGGTGTTTGTTTAGAAGCATGTCCAAACGTTAACGATAAAACAGACTTTATTGGACCAGCTATCCTTTCACAAGTTCGTTTATTCAACACGCATCCGACAGGTGCAATGAATAAAGATGAGCGTCTTGCAGAAATTATGAAAGACGGTGGACTTGGAGAATGTGGTAACTCACAAAACTGTGTTGTCGCATGTCCGAAAGGGATTCCTTTGACAACGTCAATCGCATCACTTAACCGTGCAACAACAGTTCAAATGTTTAAAAACTTCTTTGGAAGCGACCATATGGTAGACTAAAATCTACACAACTCACCCTAAATTTAGGGTGAGTTTTTTGTTTGGAAAAAATATTGCCTTTGTTCATCTCAATGAAACATCATCATACGAAAATTATTTTTATTTAAAACAATTACTTAAATGAACTGAAGCATTTAAAATTTGTTTCAAACACAAAAATACTTGCTTTTTAAAAGGATAAAGAATATATTATAAATAACATACCGACTGGTTAGTATAAAGGTGTGAAATAAAAGAATAAAGTATGGAAAGTGAGTATATTAGTTTTTTACGTTGATTCTTAGCACAATGAGGAGGAGTAGAGATGAATTTTAGTTATTCTGAAAAAGTAGAGAAGTTAAGAAGTAAGTTAACCGATTTTATGGAAGCCTATATTTACCCAAATGAAAGCGTATACAAAGAACAACTCGATGCGATGGATGATCGTTTTAGTGCGATTCCACCTATTATGGAACAATTGAAAGAAGAGGCGAAGAAGCAAGGGTTGTGGAATTTGTTCATGCCAGGAGACGAATTTGGAGCAGGTTTAACAAATTTAGAGTATGCACCACTTTGTGAAATTATGGGACGTTCCTCTATCGCGCCAGAAGTGTTCAATTGTAGCGCACCGGATACAGGAAATATGGAAGTGCTCGTACAATACGGGACAGAAGAACAGCAAGAGCAATGGTTGAAGCCGTTACTTGCAGGAGAAATTCGTTCTTGTTTTGCGATGACAGAGCCAGCTGTCGCTTCGAGTGATGCGACAAATATTCAGTCGAGCATCGTGCGTGACGGAGATGAATATATTTTGAACGGGACGAAATGGTGGACGTCAGGTGCTGGAGATCCACGTTGTAAAGTTGCCATCTTTATGGGGAAAAGTGATCCAGACGGGCCGAAATATGAACAACAATCGATGATTCTCGTACCGATGGATGCACCAGGTGTCACGGTGAAGCGGATGCTTCCTGTATTCGGTTATGACAGTGCACCAGAAGGACATGGAGAAGTGGAATTTAAAAATGTACGTGTGCCTGCGAGCAATATGTTATGGGGAGAAGGAAAAGGATTCGCTATCGCGCAAGGACGTCTCGGACCAGGGAGAATTCATCATTGCATGCGCTTAATTGGAGCGGCGGAACGTGCGATTGAATTAATGTCTAAACGAGCACTTTCTAGAAGTACATTCGGCCAACCAATCGCGCAACACGGTGTCGTTCAACAATGGATTGCCGATTCGAGAATGGAAATTGAACAAGCCCGTCTTCTCACTTTAAAAGCAGCTTACATGATGGATACGGTCGGGAATAAAGAGGCGAAAGCCGAAATTGCGATGATTAAAGTAGTCGCTCCACGCATGGCACAAAAAGTGATCGATCGTGCGATTCAAGTGTTTGGAGGCGGTGGCGTAAGCGACGATTTCCCTTTGGCGAATATGTATGCGAATGCTCGAACATTAAGTTTAGCAGATGGACCAGACGAAGTGCATAGCCGTCAAATTGCACGACTTGAATTACGAAAATATTTATAAGGGGGAATGAGGGGATGAAAGATATGTTCACGTTGAAAGGAAAGGTAGCACTCATTACAGGAGGAGCGAGAGGGCTTGGCTACCAAATTGCCGAAACATATGCAGAGGCAGGAGCGAACGTCATCGTCTGTTCGAGAGATGGAGAAGCTTGTGAAAAAGCAGCGGTTCAATTAGCGAACGATTATCACGTGACGACATTAGGCGTTCGTTGTGATGTGACAGATGAGCAAGAAGTCGAGCAAGTCGTGCGTCAAGTTGTGGATCAGTTTGGAACGATTGATATTTTAGTGAATAATAGTGGAGCTTCATGGGCAGCACCGATTGAACAAACGCCTTTACAAGGTTGGGAAAAAGTGATGGATGTGAATGTAACAGGTGCATTTCTCATGTGCCGTGCAGTCGGTCACGTCATGCTTCAAAATAAATCAGGGAAAGTGATTAATATCGCTTCCATCGCTGGATTCGGAGGCACACCGCCATTTATGCAAACATTAAGTTACAACACGAGTAAAGGCGCGTTAATGACTTTTACGAAAGATTTAGCGGTGAAATGGGGAGCATCTGGCATTTGTGTCAATGCTTTAGCACCTGGATTTTTCCCGACGAAAATGTCGAAAGTGTTAATTGAACACGGAGGGGATGAAATTCGTAAAAGTATGCCACTCGGACGTTTAGGAAGTGATTCAGATTTAAAAGGTCCAGCGCTCTTTTTAGCGAGCGAAGCATCTGATTATGTCACAGGGATCATTTTGCCTGTAGACGGTGGAGCGAGTGCGTTATAACCGAACTTATGGTAAATTTGTAGAAGAGTATGAAAAAGAAAGTGTGGTACAGATGAAAAATAAAATTATCGCAACGAGTATTGAACTCTTCGAAAAACAAGGCTTTACCGAAACATCGATTCAACATATCGTCGATGCATTAGACGTAACGAAAGGAACATTTTATTACTATTTCCAATCGAAAGAGCAATTGTTGATGGACATTCATACGCAATATATCGATGACTTATTGCATCGTCAACAGCAATTAATTGCTGAACATCATACAGCGAAAGAGCGTTTAACCGCAATGCTCCATTTACTCATTGAAGATATCGAAATTCAAGGAGCACGAGCTCGTGTTTTCTTGCGTGAAATGCGTCATTTGATCGATACGAATAGCGTCGAAGTGAAAGAAAAGCGTGATGAATTTCGACTCGTCATCGAAGAAATCATTCGCCAAGGGATTGAAGCAGGAGAGTTATTAGAGTCACTAGATCCAGCGATTACAGCATTCGCCTTTTTAAGTTTGACGAATTATAGCTACAATTGGTTTAATCCACACGGAGCTTTAACAGCAGCTCAATTAAGTGATGCGTATAGCGATATCTTTTTTAAAGGAATCGCAAAAGAAGGGTGAGATTGTTCATCCTTCTTTTGAACATACTAACTAGTCAGTATAAAGGAGGATGAACAACATGTCTGAAATTATCGAAGTGAGACAAGAAGAACAATTACCACTCGATCGGGTGAATGACTATATCGAACAGCATATTGAAGGAGTACCTTCTGTGCCACTTCAAATTAAACAATTTAGCGCAGGACATTCGAATTTAACATATTTACTGCAAAAAGGAGATTGGGAAGCTGTACTTCGTCGTCCACCGCTCGGGCCAATCGCGCCGAGAGCGCATGATATGGAAAGAGAATATACGTGGTTGAACAGGCTGTACCCACACTTTCAAATCGCACCGAAACCGTACACTTTTTCTAATGATGAAGCAGTCATCGGCGCTCCATTTTTCATTATGGAACGTCGTAAAGGACTCGTATTTGATACGGAAATACCGTCTTCCATCACTTATGAAGCATCGATCGGTAATCAATTATCGCATCTCATGGTAGAAACACTCGTACATTTACATGCGGTTGATCCAGCGGAGGCAAATTTACTTGAAATGACGAAGCCAGAAGGATTTATGGAAAGACAGGCGAACAGTTGGACGAAGCGTTACCGACGTGTAGAAACGACGAAATTACCCGACGTGGAGCGTTTAATGGATTATTTGGTGACACACGTTCCGAAAACTGCCCAAGCGACTGTTATTCATTATGACTATAAATTAAACAATGCGATGTTTTCAGAAGATTTATCGCAAATGACCGGTTTGTTTGATTGGGAAATGTCGACCGTCGGAGATCCACTCGTTGACTTAGCAGTTGCGATGAGTTATTGGATTGAGCCGGATGATCCCGACATTTTAAAATATGCGCTCGGGGCACCACCTGTTACGATTATGGACGGATTTTATACGCGTCAGCAATTTATTGAAGCTTACGCTGAAAAAAGTGGTCGTGACGTATCGAATATTCATTATTACATGACGTTTGCATATTTTAAATTAGCAGTCATCGGTCAACAAATTTACTATCGATATGCGAAAGGACAGACGACGGATTCGCGCTTTAAACATTTTGACCATCTCGTATCCAATATGGTTCAGCTCGCTGTTCAAACGATGGATGAAGGGTGATATGTATGACGATTGATGTCGTTTTTACAAAACATGAAGTGCCGCTCGATTTGCGAGAACAAAATGTCGTCGTCTTTGATATTTTATTAGCGACATCGACAATCGTTACGTTAATGGAAAAAGGGGTGCAATCAATCTACCCAGCGGTGAGTGAACAAGAAGCGCTTGAAAAGCACCAAGCTTTACCAAATAGTCAATTAATCGGAGAAAAAGATGGCCGTCCGATTGAGCCGTATTTTGCGTTACCGCTCCCGACTGTACTCATTCAAAGTCATCTTCCGGCACAAGTCGTCATGTTGACGACGAATGGGACGTTTGCCATTCGAAAAAGTGAAGGAGCGAAACGCGTATTGATCGGTTCTTTATTGAACAATCGAGCGATCGTTAAAGCATTTTTACAAGAGGAAAACTGGACGCTCATTTGCGCAGGGTCACACAATCAATTAGCGATTGAAGACGTATACGGAGCAGGACAATGGATTGCGGAATATTTAAAGCGACGGCCTACTACTCGCTTAACCGAACGAGCGGAAGTGGCGTTTGCAACGTACAATGAGAAATCTGCGCAACCAGAAGAGCGGTTACGTCAATCGATGACGGGAAGAATGTTAATAAAACAAGGGTATGAAGGAGATATCGCATACGTTGCAAAGCAACATGCGATGCATGTCATTCCGTACTATGAACGAGGCATTATTCGAAGATATATCGATGAGGAGGGAATATGATGCAACAGACACAACATTTTGATTATTGGCCACCATTATTAACGAAGACGATTACGATTCCTGAAACAACTTTATACGAAAATTTACAAATTTCTGCAAAACGTTATCCTGAACAAATCGCGATTGAATATTATGGACGTGCGATGACGTATCGACAGCTTATTGAAGAAGTTGATCAGCTCGCTGCTTACATGGCGACACATTGGAATTTAAAGCGTGGCGAAAATGTCATGCTCTTTATGCAAAATGCACCACAATACTTGATCGCACTTTACGCTATTTTACGCAATCGAGCAGTCGTCGTACCGATCAATCCGATGAGTAAGACGCATGAATTACAATTTTATTTGCAAGATGGAGATATTCATCACGCTTGCATTTCACAAGAATTGTATCCGATTGCGGAAGCTTTCGTGGGGGACGGACAATTAGAAAATCCGATTATCGCAACGTATCGTGATTATATAGAGGAAGAGCGAGCGATTGGCACATTGCCTGATGTCGTCAAGCAGGAGCGAGAAACATTTCCAAAGACAATTGCTTGGGAAGATGCGTTACAGGAGGAAAGTACATTGCCTCCTTACCGAGGAGAAAGTGATGATGTGGCGATGATCCCTTACACATCTGGGACGACAGGCGAACCGAAAGGATGTGTGCATACGAACCGCACGATTCAAGCGAATGTCGTCGGAGCGTCGTATTGGATGTCGATGACGTCAAATACAGTAGCGCTCGCTACATTGCCACTCTTTCATGTGACAGGACTTGTCCATAGTGGATTCGCGCCTCTTTATGCTTGCGGTACAATCGTCTTATTAACACGCTGGGATAAAGTATATGCGGCACGAGCGATTGAAACGTATCGTTGTACGAACTGGATTAACATAAGTACGATGGTTATCGATTTTTTATCACAAAGCAATATTTATGACTATGATCTTTCTTCGTTACTCGTGATCGGTGGTGGTGGCGCGACGATGCCAGAAGCGGTGGGAGAACGTTTATATGAAGTGACAGGGCTTCGTTACGTCGAAGGCTATGGTTTATCAGAAACGATGTCTCATACGCATTTTAATCCTCCTGAAAGACCGAAACTCCAATGTCTCGGAATACCAGCATTCGGTGTCGATGCACGCGTGCAACATGTGGAAACAGGAGAATGGTTAGGCATTGGCGAAGAAGGAGAATTGTTAGTGCACGCTCCACAAATGCTTATTGAATATTACAATCGACCAGACGATGACAGCTTTGTTATGATTGATGGCAAGCGATTTTTCAAAACAGGGGATATCGTTAAAGTAGATGAAGAAGGATATTTCTTTATGGTTGATCGAGTGAAGCGGATGATTAATGCTTCCGGTTATAAAGTGTGGCCGAGTGAAGTGGAGTCTATTTTATTTGGTCACCCTGCTGTAAAGCAAGCTTGTGTCGTACGTTCGTACGATGAAAAGCGAGGAGAAACAGTGAAAGCACTCATTATATTAAAAGAGGAAGAAAAAGGGAAAGTGACTGAGGAAGAGCTCATCGAATGGTCAAAACAACAAATGTCAGCTTACAAATACCCACGTGAAATTGAATTTTGGGATGAGTTTCCAATGACGAGCAGTGGAAAGGTACTTTGGCGACAGTTGCAAGATAAAATACGAGAATAAAGTGAAAAGGGTGGCTTAGCCATCCTTTTTTTGAGTAGAAAATGAATGGTTATTCATTAAAAGTATTGTTATTTTTAAAAAATGATGTAAAGTAAAGAGAAAGGACGTTTAGAAAGGGAGAATGTTATGAGTAAAGCAGCATACATACAAAACTGGGAACAATGGCAAAAGGATTTTAATTTTTACGTACCAATTCGTGTGAAGTTTAGTGATTTAGATGCGTTCGGTCATTTGAATAATGTCGAAGTATTTCGTTATTTAGAACATGCTCGTATTGAATATTTAAAGCGTGTTCAAATTTTGAATTTTAAACATGTAGAAGAAATCGATAAGTTTTCTGTCGTTGCAGATGTACAATGTGATTTTTTACATCAAGTTTTTTACGATGAAGAAATTCGTGTATATGTGAAAGTGCATCATTTAGGAAATACATCGCTCGATATTCATTACATGGGAAAAAATGAAAAAGGGCAAGTCGTTTTCACAGGACGCGGTGTCATCGTTCAAATTGATAAGCATACAGGAAAACCGTATCCTTGGAATGACACACAAAAGACACTTATTGAAGAGCTGAATCGAGTAAACGTGTAATAAAAATAGTTGCACAAACGATTGAAAAAGGCGACAATATACAGTATGTCATCGTTTTGAAGGAGGGGAAGAAATGACTCAATCCGATCAACGTCATACTGAAATTGCGCAAATGGAAAAAGATTTACGTCATATCGCAGGCATTATTAAGCAGCAGGGGCGAAAAATTTTAACGAATTATAAAATTACACCTCCACAATTTATCGCACTTCAATGGTTGTTTGAATTAGGGGATATGACGATTGGGGACTTATCTACAAAAATGTATTTAGCATTCAGTACGACAACGGACCTCGTCGATCGTATGGAAAAAAATGAACTTGTGAAACGCGTCCGAGATGAACAAGATCGTCGCGTCGTGCGTATTCATTTATTACCAGAAGGCGAGCGTATCATTGAAGAAGTGATTGAAAAGAGACAGACTTATTTACAAAACATGCTCACTCATTTAGGGGAAGATGAGGTACGACAGTTTTCACAATATTTAAGTGCTTTGCACGTAGAAATGAAGAAAGAATAGAGGAGATAGTGTGAAAGCACCGATAGGCGTTATTGATTCAGGAGTAGGCGGTTTAACAGTAGCGAAAGAACTCATCCAACAACTTCCGAATGAGTCCATCATCTATATAGGAGATGATGCGCGTTGTCCATACGGTCCCCGTACGACAGAAGAAGTGACACAGTTTACAGTAGAGATGGCAGAAGCTTTAGAAGTACTCGGCATTAAAATGCTCGTCATTGCTTGTAATACAGCGACAGCAGCAGCGTTAGAAACTGTGCAGGAACGATTTGAATTTCCGATTATCGGTGTAATTGAACCGGGTGCACGCGCGGCATTACAAGCATCGGAACGAGATGAAATCGTCGTGCTCGGTACACAAGGAACCGTTAATAGCCGTGCATATGATACGGCAATTTTACGCCACGCTCCACATGCGAAAGTTCAAGCGCTCGCTTGTCCGAATTTCGTTCCCGTCGTGGAAAGTGGTGATTATAAAACAGAAGCGGCACGCGATATTGTAGATGCGACATTGCGTGACCTTAACCGCAAAGAGTTCGATACGGCAATTTTAGGTTGTACGCATTACCCGCTACTACAACATCATATTCAAGCAGCATTACCGGATGCGAAAATTATTTCATCCGCAACCGAAACGGTCGTCGATGTGAAACGCGTCTTACATCATTTTGGCATAGCGTCAACCGAACCTGATGCGACATATCGATTTTACACGACGGGCGAGGTCGATAAGTTTCGTGACATTGTGGAAGATTGGTTACAAATTCAAGAAGCAACTGTTGAAAAAATTCATTTACAAACAATTATTCAATCGAAGAAATAAACGAGCGCAAGGCATAGGAACTTGCGCTTTTTTTGTGTACAATAAAGGGAGATTATAAAAAGAAAAGGAGCTCGATTATGAGACACGACGGCAGAACAGCACAACAATTACGTCCGGTGACGATGACACCTAACTTTATCATTCATCCAGAAGGTTCGGTTCTCATCGAAGTAGGCAATACGAAAGTCATTTGTAATGCGACGATTGAAACGCGCGTACCCCACTTTATTCGCGGAACAGGAAAAGGTTGGATTACGGCGGAATATTCTATGCTTCCACGCGCGACGACAGAACGTACGTCACGTGAATCTTCACGTGGTAAGGTGACAGGTCGTACGATGGAAATTCAACGTCTCATCGGCCGAGCTTTACGAGCGGTGACGAACTTAGAGGCATTAGGAGAAAAAACAGTTTGGGTTGATTGTGATGTCATTCAAGCAGACGGCGGAACACGTACAGCATCGATCACAGGAGCTTTTGTCGCACTCGCATTAGCCCTTGACAAGTTAGATCAAGAAGAACGTTTTGAAACGTTCCCATTAACACAATATTTAGCAGCGACGAGCGTCGGTAAAGTAGGCGAAAATCTCGTACTCGATTTAGATTTTGTAGAAGATTCAAGTGCCGATGTCGACATGAACATCATTATGACATCGAATGGAGAATTTGTAGAATTGCAAGGAACGGGAGAAGAAGCTACATTTACGAAACGCGAAATGTTTGATTTGATTGAACTTGCAGAAGGCGGTATTCAACAATTGATCGATTTACAACGTGATGTTTTAGGTGAAGTAGCACAAAGTATCGGAAGGCAGGACGAAACGAATGAATGAAATTTTAATCGCAACGAATAATTTAGGAAAAGCGAAAGACTTTGAAGCACTCTTTAAGCCGCTCGGCATTACAGTGCGCACGCTTCAAGATATGCCTGAATATATCGATATTGAAGAGACAGGAACGACATTTGAAGAAAATGCGATTTTAAAAGCAGAAGGAGCAGCGCGTTTACTTCAAATGAATGTCATTGCGGACGATTCAGGGTTGGAAATTGATGCGCTTAACGGGGAACCCGGTGTTTATTCAGCACGTTATGCAGGACTCGATAAAGATGACGAAGCTAATATTGACTTAGTGCTTCAAAAATTAGAGAATGTCGACAATCGTCAAGCGCGCTTTAAATGTGTGCTCGCTATCGCAGGTCCTAATTTACCGACACGTACGTACGAAGGAACTTGTGAAGGTGAAATTTTAAAAGAGCGTGTGGGGAGTAACGGATTCGGATACGACCCGATTTTCTTTGTTCCATCTTTGAATCGCTCGATGGCTCAATTATCAGCGGAAGAGAAAGGTGAAATTTCACATCGAGGGGCAGCATTGCGTCAGTTAGAAGAAGAGCTCGATCAACTTATTTAAAAGGGGATGACACTATGCGAATAATCGTCGTCAGCGATACGCATGGAGATACGCAATTTCGACAAGTGCTCGATGCGTATCAAGCCGATGCGATTTTTCATGCAGGGGATAGTGAACTTGATTATGATGCAAAAGCGATGCAAGGAATGTATCGCATACGGGGAAACAATGATCGAGATGTACGGTACGAAACAGAATTATCTGTCACACTAGGTGGGAAGACGATTTTTATTACACACGGTCATTTATACGATATTTATAACGGTTTACAACGTTTAGATTATCGGGCACAAGAAGTGGATGCAGATATCGTATTATTCGGACATACTCATTTACTCGGTGCGGAACAAGTGGGGGAAACACTTTATTTAAACCCTGGAAGCTTTACTCGTCCGCGCGGCGGAAATCCTGCGACATTCGCTATTTTAGACGTTCGCATTGATGGCAGTGTGAAAGTGACGTATCGAACACCTAAAGGAGTCATTGTACACGAAGTAATTTTTAAATAGCATTGACAAAATGAGATATATTCCATATAATAATGGATGTCCGTTTCTTCGGATGAGGGAGCGGTACAAGTCCCAGTAGCTCAGCTGGATAGAGCATTCGCCTTCTAAGCGAACGGTCGGGGGTTCGAATCCCTTCTGGGACGTCATAATGAGTAAAAAAGCGTACATCACCTAGTTTTAGGCGATGTACGCTTTTTATATGTCTTTTGAAAACTTATAATCTTTGTATAAAGCTAAATATTCCCCGAGCAAAACAAGTCGTTCGTTGCGATGGTCAAAAAAACGTTCGACTAACATGAGCAATACAATCCAAATGAAGACGAATGTAAGTAAATGACTAATCGTCCAACTTTCAATTAAATCAGTAGTCGCTACCGTAGCGAGTGCAATTAAACTGGAAAAGATCGTTAAAATAAATGCAGAATCGTTGCGACGCGCTTTTTGTGCTTCAATGACGGCAATGATGACATCCAAATCAAAGGCGCTCATCTGCCTAAAATCCCCTTTTTTCAGTTCAATCGTACTGTATAATTCATCAAATAATGTTTCGATTTCTCGTTCAATCGTTTCGAGTGAATATCCGGTTAATGGACGACTTGCATGAACGAGATGACTTTTCTTGAAATTCAAAACATTCCCTCCTTTTCATTAGTTTAACAGAAAGGAAGAGAGGATTTAAGAAAGAAAAAATGCTCCAATGATCGCACCAAGTAAGACAATTTTCCAAGAAGGCCATTTTTGAAACTGTAAAAGAATGAAGAGTAAACTAGCAATTGTAAAGTGAATAGAAGATGTCATCGAACTCGTCCAAATTGGGTCATAAAATGCTGCGATTAATAATCCGAGTACAGCGGCATTCATCGCGCTTACTGCTCCTTGCATATGTGTGTTATTGCGCAACAGATCCCAAAATGGGAGAGCGCCTACAATCAATAAAAAAGCAGGTAAAAACATCGCAAATGTTGCAAACAATCCACCAATCGGGCCGTTGAGCACAGCTCCTAAATAGGCCGCAAATGTGAAAAGAGGACCCGGAACGGCTTGAGCGGCACCATACCCAGCTAAAAATGTTTCTCCTGACAAGCCGGTCGGGGAGACGAATTGTTGTTCTAAAAGAGGCAAGACGACATGACCGCCTCCAAAAACGAGGGCTCCTGATTGATAAAATGATTCAAAAAAGGAAAGGGTCGGAATGTCTTTCCATGCTAATATGATCGGGGGAGCGAAAAGAAAGAAGAAAAAGAGAACAAGCGCGACACTCCCAGCAGTTTTTGAAATAGGTACGTGCTCACCTGGACGATTTTGTTGCTGAATGATTTGAGTGAAAAGCAATCTTCCTACACATGCTGCAATGAGAATAATTCCGATTTGAATAAATGGATGAGGAAAGAGCAACATGGTAGCCATCGCAACAAAAGCAATCCATTGGCGAGAAGTATCGGGAGCAAGTGATTTACTCATACCAATAATAGCGTGCGCTACAATAGCGACGGCGACGAGCTGTAAACCTTTCAACAAACCGGCTGCAAAGGCTAAGTCAGTAGGAAACCACATAGCGAAAGCGATGAGTAAAAAGACAGAAGGAAGAGTGAACCCTAGAAAAGCAAGTAGTCCTCCAAACAATCCTCCTCGATACAATCCAATGCCGATTCCTACTTGGCTACTTGCAGGACCTGGTAAAAACTGAGAAAGCGCCACGAGATCTGCATAACTTTTTTCCGATAACCAACGTTTTTGTTTCACATATTCATTATGGAAATACGCGAGGTGCGCAGTGGGACCACCGAAAGAAGTGAGTCCGAGTCTTAAAGCAATCGTAAAAATATCTACATAATGTTTCAAAATCGCTCATTCCTTTTATACTTACAGTAGCATAATTTGAGCTGAACGAATGTTAATCCTTTGTAAACGAGTAGAAAGTAGAGTTTATGTATAAATTGTGATAAAATTTAAATAAATTATGAATGAATGTTCATTCGTTATGAAAGGGGAAATTAAAATGAAAGCGCTTCAATTAAAAGAACAACTACGTATTCCAGTCATCGGATCTCCGATGTTTATCGTCAGCACACCGAAACTTGTCATCGAACAATGTAAGGCAGGAATTGTCGGATCGATGCCCGCATTGAATGCTCGTCCTTCATCACAGCTCGATGAATGGCTCGCTGAAATTACAGAGACATTAGATGCTTACAATAAACAAAATCCAGAACGTCCTGCTGCACCTTTTGCGATTAATCAAATTGTTCATCGGTCGAATGAACGATTAGAGGAAGATATGGCATTATGTCAAAAATATAAAGTACCGATCATCATTACATCGCTCGGTGCGAGAGAAGATGTATATGAAGCAGCACATGAATACGGTGGGATTGTATTTCATGATGTCATTAACAATTTCTTCGCTAAAAAAGCGATTGAAAAAGGAGCGGATGGCTTGATCGCTGTTGCTGCAGGAGCCGGAGGACATGCGGGTGTTAAAAGTCCATTCGCGCTCGTCCAAGAAATTCGAGAATGGTTCGATGGACCGCTCGCACTTGCAGGGTCGATCGCAACAGGAGATAGCGTATTAGCAGCAGAAGCGATGGGGGCAGATTTTGCCTATATCGGTTCACCATTTATTGCGACAGAAGAAGCGAATGCGGTAAAAGACTATAAGGAGACGATCGTTGAAAGTAATTCGGACGATATCGTATACAGCAATTACTTCACGGGCGTACATGGCAACTATTTAGCACCTTCTATTCGCGCAGCAGGTATGGATCCTGACAATCTCCCTGAAAGCGATCCGACAAAAATGAATTTTGGCGGAGATAGTGCGCATAAAGCTTGGAAAGATATTTGGGGAGCAGGGCAAGGGATTGGCGCAGTGAAAGAAATTCAAAAAGCTTCTGAGTATATCGAATCGCTCAGTATGCAATATGAAGAGGCTAAAAAACGAATATTAAGCTGAAGGTAAATGCTGGTAACAGGTGTAGAAGTCCGTTATGATAAAAGAGAACATCTCTATTTTAAAATAATGAGGAGGATGATCATGAATTATCAGCATGTAACAGTAGCAGGTGGAGGCGTCTTAGGCAGTCAAATTGCAATGCAAACAGCATATTTTGGATATGATGTCACATTGTATGACATTTCTGAAGAAGCGATTGCACAAGCAAAAGAACGCACAGCGGCACTCAATGAACCGTATCGACAAGATTTAAAAGCAACAGATGAACAGTTACAAGCGGCGCACGAACGTTTGACGTACACGAGCGACTTAGCCGAGGCTGTAAAAGAAGCCGATCTTGTCATTGAAGCGATTCCAGAAGTGATTGCAATCAAAGTAGATTTTTATAAAAAAATAGCAACGTTAGCCCCTGAACATACAGTATTTGTGACGAATACATCGACGCTTTTACCGAGTCAATTTGCGGAAGCAACAGGTCGACCTGAAAAGTTTTTAGCTCTTCACTTTGCCAATCATATTTGGCGTAACAATACAGCTGAAGTGATGGGGCATGAAGGAACAGAACAAAAGTATTTCGACGAAGTCGTTCAATTTGCTCAATCGATTGGCATGGTCGCTCTTCCATTGTATAAAGAACAACCTGGTTACATTTTAAATTCATTACTCGTCCCACTATTAGATGCAGCAGAAATGCTCTATGTGAATGAAGTCGCAGATCCTGAAACGATTGATAAAACATGGATGATCGGCACAGGTGCTCCACTTGGACCGTTTGCTATTTTAGACATTGTTGGAATTAAGACAGCGTACAATATCGTTCAAATGAAGGCGGAAGCTACAAAAAATGATAACTACATCCGCTTAGCTCAATTGTTGAAAGAACGATACATCGATCAAGGAAAATTAGGGCGTGAAACGGGAGAAGGGTTTTATAAATATCCAAATCCAAGCTTTGCTCATCCTGAGTTTTTGAAATAACAACAAAAGCGAAATCGATTTTAGCGATTTCGCTTTTTTCTGTTCGTTAGTGATTGTCCCTCGAGATAAATATTGTCCGCCCTTACGAAGGCGATTTTTAATGAAGTAATTTAGTGTCGATAAGGATAGGCTAACACTTTTTGCATATAAAAAGAGAGGCGATAAATTAAAAGAAAATCATTTATAACGATTAAGCATAATGTTTATTCATTTTATGTATTGGAATGATTGGAAAGTGCTCTGTATGATAGATATAAGTTCATCGCTAAACATTTTGAAAGCGCTAACAAAATTCGGCTATATCGGTTAATTGTGTACAGTCAATGAGCTGATGAGCGAAGTAAGGGAATGATTACAATATGAAAAAAAATTTAAAAGAACGTCTCGTTGAAGTTTCCTTACAATTGTTTGAAGAACACGGCTATAATCATGTGACGGTAAATGATATCGTCCAAGCCGCGGGAAGTTCAAAAGGTGGATTTTATCACTATTTCACTTCAAAAGATCAATTGCTCTATGAAATTCACGACGTCTTTATCACTTATGTAATTCGAGATTCCGAGCGAATTTGTGAAGAGTATGATACACCAGTAGCACGGCTCGTACAAATGCTCGTATCTTTTACGAAAGTATTCGACATGTATCAACCACATATTCGAGTATTTTATCAAGAGAGTCAGTCATTACCGGAACGTTATCATCCTGAAATGAAAGCGAAGCGTAGACGATATCGAGAAATTTTAGAAGAAGTTATACGAGAAGGGCAAGAAACTGGGGATTTTCGTAAAGAATTACCGGTAACGATTGTCGCTTTATCTATTACAGGGATGGTGAACTGGACACATAAATGGTTTGACAAAAAAGGGAAGTTAGCGATGGAAGATATTACTTCTATTTTTGTCGATATGATTTTACGCTCGATAGTGACGGAAAAAGGGAAAGTTGAAGCAACTCCATACTACTTGTAAAGGAACCAGGTGAATGACCACTGGTTTTTATATTAACCATTCACAGACCGACTAGTCGGTTTCATTTAAAAGGGGGAAATATACATGAATTTTGAATTGACGAAAGAACAGAAGATGATTCGAGACATGGTGAGAGAGTTTGCAGAAAATGAAGTGAAGCCTTATGCACAAGAAGTCGATGAAAAAGCGGAGATGCGAATCGAAACATTTCATAAAATGGCTGAGCTTGGACTGATGGGATTGCCGTTTCCTGAAGAGTATGGGGGCTCTGGAGCGGACACCATTTCGTACACTTTAGCAGTTGAGGAAATCGGGCGTGCTTGTGGTGGAACGGGATTAAGTTACGCAGCAGCGCTCAGTCTCGGAGCGACGCCGATTTATCAATTTGGTACAGAAGAACAGAAACAAGAATGGCTCGTACCGCTTGCCAAAGGAGAAACACTTGGTTCGTTTGGACTGACGGAGCCTAGTGCAGGGAGCGACGCTGGAGGGACACGTACGACAGCGAAAAAAAGTGGAGATGAATATATCATTAACGGAGAAAAAGTATGGATTACGAACGCAGGATTTGCGCGTCAAATTATTGTGACTGCTGTAACAGGAGAAGAAGCAGGTAGAAAAATTATTACTGCTTTCATCGTACCGACAGATACGAAAGGTGTCACGATTAATTGTAACTACAATAAAATGGGAGTTCGTGGTTCGAACACTTGTGAAATTATTTTAGAAGACGTGCATGTACCAGCGGAAAATATTCTCGGTGATCCGAAACGTGGATTTTCACAATTTTTGAAGACATTGGATGGTGGTCGTATTTCAATCGCTGCACTTTCGGTAGGGATTGCGCAAGCGGCCTACGAAAAAGCGCTCCATTATTCGAAGGAGCGTATGCAATTTGGTAAAGCACTATCGGAATTTCAAGCGACGCAATTTAAACTTGCAAATATGGCGATGGAAATTGAACTTGCACGAAATATGGTACACAAAGCAGCATGGTTAAAAGATCATGATAAACCATTCAATAAAGAGGCTGCTATGGCGAAATTATTTGCATCAGAAATGGGATTCCGTACATGTAATCAAGCGATTCAAATACATGGAGGGTACGGGTATATGAAAGAATATGACGTCGAGCGTCATTTAAGAGACATGAAGTTAATGGAAATTGGGGAAGGGACGTCAGAAATTCAACGCATCGTTATTTCACGCGCTATCGGCTGTTAAAAATCACTTTGTCACTATTGTTTTCGGTCATCAAGTACTTTAAAGGCGGAAAGATGAAAGGGGATTTACATGACGACATTAGTAGAACAAACAATAGGCCAAATGTTAGCAGAACAAGCAAAGTTACGATCGAATGAAGAGGCGGTCGTTTATCCAGACCGTGAGCTACGTTTAACTTATGCACAATTTTATGAAGCAGTTCGTAATGTGGCAAAAGGATTGATGGGGCTCGGTTTAGAAATCGAGGAGAATATGGCAGTCTGGGCGACGAATGTTCCGGAGTGGATTCAATTACAATATGCATCAGGATTGATGGGAGCTACTTTGGTCACAGTGAATACGAATTACAGAGAAACTGAACTGGAATATTTACTGCAACAGTCTGAATCGACCACGCTCATTTTAATTGAAGGTTATCGTGATAATTCTTATGTTGAGACATTAAAATCACTTTGTCCAGAGCTTGAAAAAAGCGAACCAGGGAATTTACAATGTGAGCGTTTGCCTAATTTGAAACGTGTCATTTTACTTGGAAAGCGTCGAGAACCAGGTATGTTAAGTTGGGATGATTTATTGGAAGCTGCGCAAACTGTAACAGACGAAGAGCTCGACGCTCGTCATGCCGAATTGACACCTCATGATGTTGTTAATATTCAATACACATCAGGAACGACTGGATTTCCTAAAGGTGTGATGTTGACCCATTACAATTTAATTAACAACGCTCGTAGTATCGCGAATAATATGAATTTAACGCATCAGGATCGACTTTGTATTCCAGTCCCTTTTTTCCATACTTTCGGCTGTGTTATCGGAAGTTTAACGATTGTTTCACAAGGTGGAACGATGGTGCCAATTCAAGAGTTTGATGCGGAAGAAGTGTTGCGAGCAGTAGAAAAGGAACGATGTACAGCAGTTCATGGAGTGCCGACGATGTTCATTAGTATTTTGAACAATCCAAAATTTGAAGAATATGATGTTAGCTCTTTACGTACAGGTGTGATGGCTGGATCCAACTGTCCTGTTGAAGTGATGAAGAGTGTTATTGATCAAATGGGGATGACAGATATTACGATTTGCTATGGGCAAACAGAGTCTTCACCAGTCATCACCCAAACACGTTATGATGATGATTTTGTTTCGAAAGTCGAAACGGTCGGACGTACGATGCCAAATGTTGAAGTGCGCATCGTCATCCCTGGAACGAATGAGGATGCTAACATCGGAGAACAAGGGGAATTATGGACGCGTGGCTATCATGTCATGAAAGGCTACTATAATGCACCTGAAGAGACGAAAGAAACGATTACTGAGGATGGTTGGTTAAAAACGGGTGATCTAGCAACGATGGATGAGATGGGGTTTGTTCGAATTACTGGACGTTTGAAAGAAGTAATTATCCGAGGTGGAGAAAATATTTATCCACGTGAAATTGAGGAGTTTTTATACACCCATCCGAAAATTTTTGACATTCAAGTGACAGGTGTTCCAGATGAGCGCTATGGAGAAGAAGTAGGAGCATGGATTATTTTGAAAGAAGGAGAAAATGCAACGTCTGAAGAAATTAAAGCGTTTTGTAAGGATAAAATTTCACGCCATAAAATTCCGCGTTATATCATCTTTACGGAAGAATATCCGATGACAGCATCGGGGAAAATTCAAAAATTTAAGTTGCGAGAACAGTTTATTCGAGAACTAGGAATGGGGGAATAACGATGTTTAAAAAAATTCTCATCGCTAATCGTGGAGAAATTGCGCGTCGAATTATTCGAACGTGTGACCGTCTTGGAATTGAAACAGTGGCTATTTATTCAGAAGCAGATGAAAACAGTTTGCATGTGCGAGAAGCTACAGAAGCTTATTGTGTAGGAAAGCCACCTGTCGCCCAGAGTTATTTAAATATCGATAAAATTATAGAAATTGCAAAAAAAACGGGAGCAGAGGCCGTACATCCTGGATACGGTCTCCTTTCAGAAAATGCCCAGTTCGTTAGAGCGTGCGAAGATGCGGATCTCGTCTTTATAGGTCCATCAGCAGATGTTATGTCTAAAATGGGAGATAAGCTTGAAGCACGCAAAACGATGAAAGGGGCAGGTGTTCCAGTTGTAGAAGGAATTGACGTGGCGATACAAGATGCAGAAGAAGCAGTGAAAATCGCTGGTGAAATCGGCTATCCTATTATGTTAAAAGCTTCGGTAGGTGGCGGTGGCATCGGGATGCAACTCATTCATAGTGGAGAAGAAATGGCTTCAGCTTTCGAAGGGAATCAAAAGCGTGCGCAATCATTTTTTGGTGAAGGAACGATGTATATGGAACGTTTCGTCTCAGACGCGCATCATATCGAAGTGCAACTCATCGTAGACGAACATGGCAATGCTGTCGCATTATTTGATCGCGAATGTTCCATTCAACGCCGCAATCAAAAAGTAGTTGAAGAAGCTCCGTCTCCATTCATTTCATCAGAAACGCGTGAAAAAATGTTAGTAGCGAGTGAACAAGCGGCAAAACATATCGGGTATACGAATGCCGGAACTATTGAATACTTAGTGGACGCTGATGAAAACTTCTATTTTTTAGAGATGAATACTAGGTTGCAAGTCGAGCATCCAGTGACGGAAGAAATTACAGGACTAGATTTAGTGGAAGCGCAATTGCGAATAGCAAATGGAGAACGATTAAGTTTTACTCGAAACAATGTGGAGAAAAAAGGGCATGCGATTGAAGTTCGAATTTACGCTGAAAACCCAAAGACATTTTTCCCATCTCCAGGAACAATTACCAATTTTGTTTTGCCTGAAGGAAGAGGGGTAAGGAATGAAGTAGGGGTAGAAAGCGGATCCGTAGTCACACCTTTCTATGATCCAATGATAGGCAAACTCATTACATGGGGGAGTACGCGTGATGAGGCGATTGAACGTTTAGAACGAGCATTGCGAGAGTATGTAATAGAAGGAATTGAAACGAACATACCTATGATTCTTGATGTCATTACACATGAACAGTTTAAAAAAGGACGGACGACGACTAAATTTGTTGATGAATATTACTTATAAAAAGCGGAGGGATTTATATGACGACAGTAAAAGCATCTATGGCAGGATCAGTATGGAAGGTTTTAGTTAATGAAGGTGACGAAGTAACAGCGGGACAAGACGTTGTCATTTTAGAGTCGATGAAAATGGAAATTCCTATTTCAACGGAGGTAACGGGCACTGTGACTAAAATTGTGACGAATGAAGGGGATTTCGTCAATGTGGATGAACCTCTCGTTGAAATTGAATAAGGAGCATAGAGCGTATGCAGTTACCAGAAAAAGTAGTCGTAAAAGAAGTAGGGCCACGGGATGGTTTGCAAAACGAAACGCAATTAATCGATACTCAGAACAAGATTGAATGGATAAATATGTTGTCGAAGACAGGCTTATCTTATATTGAAGTGACATCGTTCGTTCATCCGAAATGGATTCCTCAATTAGAGGATGCAGCGGATGTGTTGCGTTCGATTAAAAGAGAACAGGATATCACTTATGCGGCATTAGTGCCGAATATGCGAGGCCTTGAGAGAGCGCTTGAAGTAAATATTGATGAAGCGAGTGTATTTATGTCAGCGAGTGAAAGTCATAATCAAAGCAACATTAATAAAACGATTGAAGATACTTATCCAGTATTACAAGAAGTCATTGAAGAAGCACTAAAAGAGAACATGACTGTGCGTGGATATGTTTCCACCGTCATTGCTTGTCCGATTGAGGGAAACATTCAACCGAAAAAAGTATTAGAAGTGGTGGATCGACTATTTAGTTTCGGTGTTACCGAAATTTCATTAGGCGATACGATAGGAGTAGGAACGCCCAATGAAGTGGAAGCACTGCTCGATGTATTACTTGCTAAGTATCAAGCACAACAGTTTGCGATGCATTTTCATGATACACGTGGGACAGCATTAGCGAATGTGGTGAAATCTCTCGAAATGGGAATTACTAAATTCGATAGTTCGATCGGCGGCCTTGGAGGATGTCCTTATGCAAAAGGGGCTTCAGGGAATGTTGCGACAGAAGACTTGCTATACATGTTCCATCGGATGGGGATACAAACAGGTATCGATATGGACAAACTGTTACAAGCTGCCCTATTTATCGAACGACAATTAGGAGAACCGGTTAAGTCCAAGCAGATGGATATTTACCGCTTAGGAAAGGAGGGGGAACATCCATGCCACTCGTCAAGATAGAAGTGATTGACCGTACGATTGCTCGCATTACGTTGAACCGTCCCGAGGTGGCAAATGCGATGTCTATTCAATTATTAAACGACCTTAGTGAAGTGTTAGACGAAGTTGCGAAAACATTCGACATTCGCGTTGTTTTATTGACAGGTGCAGGAGAGAAAGCATTTTGTGCAGGAGCAGATTTAAGAGAACGAAAAGGCATGTCAAATCGAGAGGTGAGTCAAACGGTCAGTCTTATTGGCTCGGTCGTTAGGAAAGTAGAATTGTTGCCACAGCCAGTAATTGCTGTATTGAATGGTGTGGCATTTGGAGGAGGGCTAGAGCTTGCGCTCGCATGTGACATGCGAATCGCTAGTAATCATGTGGCAGTAGGTTTGACAGAGACCTCGCTCGGCATTATTCCAGGAGCTGGAGGAACGCAACGATTGCCGCGTCTCATTGGCATTGGCAAAGCGAAATCCCTCATTTATAGTGCGCGTCGATTGCAAGCGGAGGAAGCAGTTCGTTACGGAATATTGGAAGCGCTTTATTCTCCAGAACATTTACAAGAAGAAGCTGTAAAATATGCAAAGCAAATTGCTAGAAATGCACCACTTGCCCTTCGTCAAGCGAAAGTAGCGATCAATCAAGGAGTGGAAGTGGACATACAGACAGGACTCCAAATCGAATCGCTCGCTTATGCCACACTGATTCCGACTGAAGATCGATTAGAAGGTTTACAAGCTTTCCAAGAAAAACGCGCACCGCACTACAAAGGGAAATAACAATAAGAGTAGGGGGAAATAAATATGAGTGAAGAAAAACGTGGAAGTGAAATTTTAGAGCGAGTATTAAAAGGAGGACGAACGAAGTATCATGAAGCAAATGCTGCAAAAGGAAAGTTATTTGCGCGAGAGCGTCTTCGTTTATTGTTAGACGATGGGCTTCAGTCAGAAGATGGCATCTTTGCGAATTGTTTAGAAGAAGATTTACCAGCAGATGGCGTCATTACAGGAATGGGTAAAATTAATGGACAAACGGTATGTGTGATGGCGAACGACTCCACTGTAAAAGCGGGTTCTTGGGGCAAGCGTACAGTTGAAAAAATCATCCGCATTCAAGAAAAAGCGAATAAATTAAATGTTCCTATATTTTATTTAGTAGATTCTGCAGGTGCACGAATTACGGATCAAATTGAAATGTTTCCAGGGCGTCGCGGTGCGGGGCGTATTTTCTATAATCAAGTCAAAATGAGTGGTAAAGTACCGCAAGTATGTTTACTATTCGGTCCGTCAGCAGCAGGTGGAGCATACATCCCTGCTTTTTGTGATATCGTGATTATGGTTGAAGGAAATGCCTCGATGTATCTCGGATCACCTCGCATGGCAGAGATGGTTATTGGTGAGAAAGTGACGTTGGAAGAAATGGGTGGAGCACGCATGCATTGTTCAGTATCAGGTGTAGGTGATGTGCTCGTTACAACGGAGGAAGAGGCGATTGAATATGCGCGCAAATATATCGGCTACTTCCCAAGTCATTATAAGCATAAACCAGAAGTGAAAAGTCCAAAGATGCCAGCAACATTTGAAAAGACAATCGATGAAATAGTGCCGAAAAATCAAAATGCCCCATTTAATATGTATGATTTAATAGAGCGTTTTATCGATGAAGGTTCGTGGTGTGAAGTGAAAAAATTGTTTGCCGCTGAACTCATTACAGGATTAGCGCGAGTTAATGGACAATCGGTCGGCATTATTGCGAATCAACCTCGAGTGAAAGGTGGCGTATTGTTCCATGATTCCGCAGATAAAGCAGCGAAATTCATTTCCTTATGTGATGCATTTAATATTCCACTCATTTTTTTAGCGGATGTGCCTGGATTCATGATCGGTACTCAAGTAGAACGTATGGGAATCATTCGTCATGGCGCAAAAATGATCTTTTCGATGAGCGAAGCGACAGTTCCCAAATTAACAGTCATTGTTCGTAAAGCGTATGGCGCGGGATTGTACGCGATGGCTGGCCCCGCTTTTGAACCTGATTGTTGCATTGCGTTTGATGGTGCACAAATCGCTGTTATGGGTCCTGAAGCTGCTGTAAATGCAGTGTATGCTAATAAAATTGCCGAACTACCGAAAGAGGAACAAGCGGCATTCGTTCAAAAGATGCGGGAAGAATATCAAGAAGAAATTGACGTGTATCGTTTAGCGTCAGAACTCATTATTGATGAAGTCATTCACCCGAATGATTTGCGTCAAGTATTGCAAACACAACTCGATTTATATAAGACGAAAGAACTTCAATTCACAGAACGGAAGCACGGTGTTCATCCTGTCTAATTGATAGGAAGATGTGATGACAATTATGAAGCTTAATAAAGCTAAAATGTATATTCACGAAATTAGTTTAATAGTAGTATAGAAAACGGAATTGTGCGAGTACGCTTCGCTTACAATTCTGTTTTTTATTGTTGGCATATGAAAAAGACGATAAAAAAGATATTGCACTGAAAAAGTAACCGCTGTATAATTAGGAACGTTCTTTTAAAAAAACAATAAAATGTTCGTTTTTTATAAAGGGTAAATTAAAGAGAAGGTGGTTCCTTTTTTGTGGAATATTTCAAGGATTTTTTAGCGGCATTAGGAGTTTTATTAAATGGTCTTCCTCAAGGGTTACTCGCATTAACGTTCGGATTTGCATCTGTTCCAACCGCGTTAGCCTTCTTTGTAGGAGCGATTGGGAATACAGCGGTCGGATCGATATCTGTCATTTCTTATCAAGCAGAAACGATTACCGTAGCTGGTACGATGGGAAAAACGATGAAAGAACGTCTCTCGATGATTTTCTTTGGAGCAGCAATTATGCTCATCATCGGATTGTTCGGTTTTTTGGAAAAAATTGTTGAATTTATTGGGCCGATTATTACGAACGGTATGATGGCGGGTGTAGGGATTATGTTAGCGAAAGTTTCCATCGATATGACGAAATCAGACCGCTTAGTGGGGGCATCATCTTTAGTTTCTGCGGTGCTGATCTACTTTTTGACGAAAGACTTAGTATATACAATATTAGGTTCTGTCGTCTTATCTAGTATTGTCGGCCGTATAGCAGGGACGATTGCGCCGATTCCCCCTTTAGATAATGAGAAATTACAATTGCAAAAGTTAACGGTGAATCAAACAGTTATTCGTGGTGCACTCGCTATGGTTGCGTTAAACATAGGAGCGAATATCGCGTTTGGAAAAATAAATGGTGAAATTGGCAACCAAGAAGTAAATGTCGATCATTTAACAGTCATTAGCAGTATTGCAGATATGGTTTCTGCATTATTTGGAGGAGCACCAGTAGAAGTCGTTATATCTGCTACATCTACAGCGCCACATGCTGTGTTCGCAGGCGTTTTAATGATGGTGATGATGGGTGTCATTTTACTTGCAGGACTTTTACCGAAAATTGGACGATTTATTCCGAGTACGAGTATCGCGGGCTTTTTATTCGTACTAGGATTACTTGTCACATTGCCGACGAATGCGACCGCAGCATTAGCGGGAGGCGAAGATTCTGTTGTAGGTGGCGTGACGATGGCTGTCACAGCACTGACCGATCCATTTTTAGGAATGCTCGCTGGAATTATTACACAAATATTATTATCATTATTTGAATAGGATGAGAAAATTGAAACGAACATATACATTACACGTAGCAGGTTTAACAAGAGAACTTCCGTTAATGAGAGTTTCAGAAGATACGGTCATTGCGAGTTTCGTTCTTTTAGGTGATACAGAAATGGTTAAAGCAACAGCACCTCTTTTAGCAGAGCGTTTGCCGGAAGTTGATGTCATCGTGTCAGCGGAAGCGAAAGGGATACCGCTCGCTCATGAATTGAGTGCTGTATTACATATGTCGCGCTATTACGTCGCACGAAAAAGTATTAAAGCGTATATGGGTACACCGCTCATACAGAAAGTAAAGTCAATTACGACGACAGAAGAACAAATGCTATGTTTGGACGAAAAAGACGTCGAAGCAATTCGAGGAAAACGTGTCGCGCTAATCGATGATGTCATTAGCACAGGACAATCGCTCGCAGCTTTAGAACAACTAGTCGAAGCAGCAGGTGGCGTCGTCGTTGCAAAAGCAGCTATTTTAGCA
Source organism: Savagea sp. (assembly GCA_030152265.1). Lineage (GTDB taxonomy): Bacteria > Bacillota > Bacilli > Bacillales_A > Planococcaceae > Savagea. The sequence goes on along the minus strand of JASLHQ010000115.1, from coordinate 2,135 downwards.
GAAGGATCAGCGTCAGAGCGAGATGATATTATTTATTTAGAGGAGTTGCCACTATTTTCATAAAGATAGTATAGGAAGATGAAAGAAAAAGATACGAAGTAATGGTAAATGTGATTTTGGAGAAGTTGCAAAAGAGGCTTGGACATAACTAGTCAAAATTAAAAAAGTCGAACTTGAGCTGCTCAAGTTCGACTTTTTTAATCTTTTATTCTATTTTAACTAGTAATTTAATAAAGCTGATCCACTTTTACGAATTATAAAAGTGGATCGGCTTTTTCATTTCAGAGATAGGTTTTGTCTCAGTCTCTTTTCGTTTTCAACAAGTTACATTTAATTATGAAATAAAAGTTGTTTATAAAGCAAACACATAGACCGTTAATGGGATAACGATAATTAAAGTTAATACGACACGTTCAAACCAAATGATGATTAAGTCGCGAATGCTGATTCTAATATCCGTTGCTAAAATAGTAGGAATAATCGCCGAGAAAAATAAAATAGCTGAAACCGACAATACTGCAACGATAAATTTCGTCGCTACCATCGCTTCTGTAACAAGTAAAGATGGTAAGAAAATCTCTGAAATAGAAATAGCAGCAGCTTTTGCTGTTAATAATGGTTCAGGTGCTTGTAGTAAGTACGTAATTGGGACAAATAAATATCCTAATATGTCGAAAACAGGCGTGAATGTCGCTAATACAAGTCCTAACAATCCAATAGACATAATGGTAGGTAAAATGTTGAAGGTCATACGCAGACCATCTTTTAAATTTATCCATATATTAGTTGGTAGGTTCGGTGTAGTGTCAGCGACAATCATCGCTTCTCTCCATGCAACTTTAAATCGATCTTTTCGAACGATGACTTCTGGAGATCCTTCCCCTGTTTTATATTCATCTTTATAAGAAGAAAGTGGCCAAATTCTAACGGTGATAGCGGTTACAATAAATGTGATAATAAATGCTGTCCAGAAAAACAGATTCCATTTATCCATAATATTTAATGTGTTAGCAATCACGACCATAAAAGTTACAGATACGGTAGAAAATCCAGTTGCTACGATAGCAGCTTCTCGAAATGTGTATTTCCCTTCGTTATAAATTCGGTTAGTAACGAGCAATCCAATTGAGTAACTTCCAACGAATGAGGCTACCGCATCAATTGCGGAGCGTCCAGGAGTTTTGAAAATTGGGCGCATAACAGGTTGCATAAAGATTCCGACAAATTCAAGTAATCCATAACTGACGAGTAAAGCTAAAAAAATAGCCCCGATTGGAACGAGTAAGCTAACTGGCTTAATAAGTTTGTCCATTAAGAAAGGTCCCATCGAAGGATCAAATAACCAAGCAGGACCAACTCCGAAAATAATCATCGCTCCTGCAATGAAACCTAGTATTTTAAATAAAGAAAAAATTAAGTCTACATTACTATTATTCCAAGTTTTAGTGATGAATGGGTAAACAGCACCCATAAATAAAACGAGTAATGAGAAATAGGTAACGAATGTTGGACTCCATACAGATATAATTGTAACAATATGATCTAAAATAATGGAGGATTTCCCATTAAATTCAACAGGAATAAAGAAAACGACAATCCCTATAATACTATAAAAGAAAAATTTAAAGACATTTAATGGAGTGGCGCGATTGATACTTTGTTGATTGTTTGCAATCGGTTGTTCTAATTGTTGATTCAATTCCATTCCTCCTTCGCATCAAAAAAGAAAGCGCTAACATAATTGTTTATTAAAACTTATTGATAAGTATAAAGTTGATATAAAACGATGTATAGGTTGAATGTTTTATGAAATCTTGCACTATATACAGACGAAAATCTATAAAAATTGATATAGTGATGTCGAGGATATGTGTGCTTATTAAGGTTAAAGTTAATGTCACTTAAGTTTTAACTAGATAATTTGAAGAAGTATTTTGCTGAAATCTTATAAACGTATACTTTTTGAAGGGGTGTACTGTAAAAAGTGCACATAATCATAAAATTTGTATCTATCCATGTCCCGACTACATTGCAATAATGAAAACGTATACAAAATATGAAGGGAGAGTTGAAAGATGAAAAAAGCGCTAGAAGGCGTTAAGATTTTAGACTTCAGCCGTGTATTAGCGGGTCCA
>JASLHQ010000027.1 GCA_030152265.1 Savagea sp. | reverse complement strand
AGAAGCGACGCCAGGTGAAGTGGCGCTCGATATTCAAAATCTCGTCGTCGAAGATAACCGTAAAATCGCAAAAGTGAAAAACTTAAACTTGCAAGTGCGTTACGGTGAAATTGTCGGGATTGCGGGAATTGACGGAAATGGACAATCTGAATTAATCGAAGCGATTACTGGTTTACGAAAAACAAAATCAGGTTCGATTCGATTAGGTGGACATGAACTTGCGAACGAATCCCCACGTAAAATTACAGAAACAGGAGTCGGACATATTCCACAAGACCGCCATAAACACGGGCTCGTGTTGAATTTCTCCGTCGGTTATAACTCTGTTTTACAAACGTATTATAAGCAACCGTTTTCTAAAGGTGGCATTATGAACTATAAAGAGATTTCGAATTTTGCGAACGAAATCATCGAAGAATATGACGTGAGAACGCAAGGTGAACATGAACTTGCACGTGCTTTATCTGGAGGAAACCAGCAAAAATTAATTATCGGTCGCGAAGTGTCTCGAGATCCTGATTTATTAATTGCCGCGCTTCCGACACGTGGACTCGACGTAGGGGCCATTGAATTTATCCATAAACGTTTAATAGAACAGCGTGATAAAGGAAAAGCAGTGTTGCTCATTTCATTCGAGTTAGATGAAGTCATGAACGTATCGGACACAATTGCAGTCATTTATGACGGGCAAATCGTATCGACGGTAAAACCGAAAGATGCGACAGAACAACAGCTCGGCTTATTAATGGCAGGCCATGTTGACGAAGCTAAAGAAGGTGAGCGAGCATGAAAAAATTCAACAGTAAAAGTATATTAGTGCCTCTCATCTCGATTGTTCTAGGACTCGTGATCGGTGCGATCATTATGTGGTTAAGTGGGTACGATGCAATTAAAGGATACGTTGCACTTTGGAACGGTATTTTCGGAGATGCGTATGCGATGGGTGAAACGGTCCGTCAAATTGCACCGTATATTTTAGCAGGTCTTGCGGTAGCTTTCGCTTTCCGTACAGGACTTTTCAATATCGGGGTAGAAGGTCAGTTGCTCGTCGGTTGGTTTGCGGCAGCATATGTAGGAACGACGTTTGAGTTACCGACGATCATTCACTTGCCACTCGCTTTACTCGCAGCAGCAGTAGCGGGAGCGTTGTGGGCATTTTTACCAGGTTTATTGAAAGCGACATTGCAAGTGCACGAAGTAATCGTCACAATTATGATGAACTATATCGCTTTGCACGTCGTTAACGCACTCATTAAAGCGTCTTCTGGAACGTACAAAACAGAAACGATCCATGATAGTGCATCGTTACGCTCACCGTTTTTAGAGCAGTTGACGGATTATTCGACATTGCATTACGGTTTTATTGTAGCGATTTTAATGGTTATTTTCATGTGGTTTTTATTAGAACGTACGAAAACAGGATTTGAATTAAAAGCGGTCGGATTTAACGACCACGCTTCACAATATGCTGGAATGAACGTGAAGAAAAATATCATCGTATCGATGATGATTTCTGGTGGTTTCGCTGGACTTGCAGGTGCGATGGAAGGACTCGGAACATTCGGTTACATTACGGAAAGTACGGACTTCACAGGCATCGGTTTCGACGGAATCGCTGTTGCGTTACTCGGAGCGAACACACCGATCGGCGTATTGTTCGGTGCGATTTTATTCGGTTCATTAAAATACGGTTCACTCAACATGCCGAACGCAGCAGGTGTACCGATTGAAATCGTGTCAATCGTCATCGCGTTAATCATTTTCTTCGTAGCAAGTGGATACATCATCCGTGTATTTTTGGAGAAAATGAGCAAGAAAAAGGAGGCGAAGTAAATGTTAACAGCATTATATTTCATCGTGCCAATGATGATTGCATATGCGGCGCCTCTCATTTTCACCGCAATTGGTGGAGTCTTCTCTGAACGTTCAGGTGTCGTAAACATCGGTTTAGAAGGGTTGATGGTTATCGGAGCGTTCATCGCAATCGTCTTTAACTTAACTTTTGCAGGAACATTTGGTGCTTGGACACCTTGGATTTCGATTCTCGTCGCGATGCTTGTCGCAGGAGTATTCTCGATTTTGCATGCAGTCGCATCGATTTCATTCCGTGCGGATCAAGTCGTTTCAGGGGTTGCGATCAACATGCTCGGAATCGCAGTTGCGCTCTTCTCGATTAAAATGATGTACGGAAAAGGACAGACGGAATATGTCGACCATAAAATTCCACGTTTCAACATGCCGATTTTACAAGACATCCCAGTCATCGGACCGATGTTCTTTAAAACGGTGTACGGAACGAGTATTTTAGCGATTGCAGTCGCAATTATCGCTTGGTTTGTCATTTATAAAACACCGTTCGGCTTACGTTTACGTTCTGTCGGGGAGCACCCGATGGCAGCTGATACGATGGGGATTAACGTTGCTCGTACACGTTACATCGCAGTTATCATTTCAGGAGCACTCGCTGGAATCGGTGGTGCGGTTTATGCGCAAACGATGACAGGAAACTTCGACCATACGACGATTAACGGTCAAGGGTTCATGGCGCTCGCAGCGATGATTTTCGGTAAATGGCATCCACTCGGAGCGATGGGCGCAGCATTATTCTTCGGATTCGCGCAAGCGCTCAAAATTAGCTCAGCAAACATTGAGTTTTTAGCGAATGTGCCAGACGTGTACTTACACATCTTGCCATACGTCTTAACGATTTTAGCGCTCGCTGGATTTATCGGTCGTGCACGCGCACCGAAAGCGAACGGTCAACCGTATATTAAAGGAAGTCGTTAATCGCTTCACTCCTTCTCTGTCTTTCAGAGAGGGAGTTTTTTTATGAGGGAGCACAGAATGAAAAATGTATCGTTTTTTCAACGAAATGAACGTGTAACGGTTGCGAACTATTTCACTGAACATGTATAGTGAAGGAAGCTTTGTAATATTTAGAATGAGGTGGACCATGTTTAAGCATTATCCAATTTCAAGCGGAGTCGATTTATACATTCGACCGACGCAACAATTTAAAACAGTGACGATTCTCATGCAGTGGGATCGTGAGTTTGATGAAACAGCGGCTGCACATCGCGCCGTATTATCGAACGTTTTACAAGATTCAAGTGAACGTTATCCGACGTACACGAAGTATAAAAATAAACTAGATGAGTTATACGGTTCAACATTAATTACCGATGTTTCAAAACGTGAAAACAAACATCGTTTTCTCCTCTTTTCAGAGACGGTACATGAACGTTTCGTTCGCAGTGAGAACCATTTCGCAGAATGGCTCACATTTTTAGCAGAAACGATTCAGCGTCCGAATGTGAAAGACGGAAAATTTGATGAAGCGACCGTCCGTCGCGAAAAACGTTCGATCGTTGAGCGTATTCAATCTGTTTATGATGATAAAGATCGATACGCGTATCGACAATTGATTCAAATGATGAGACCGAATGATTATGTATCAAAGTCACGTCTCGGAACAGAAGAGCTCGTACAGGCTGTAACCCCTGCTTCATTGGCTGAACATTATGACACGATGTTAAAAGAAGATAAATTGACGATTTATGTCGTCGGAGATATCGATGAACAACTTATTATCGATACATTCCGTCCGATTATTCAACAACGCGAGTACGAAGTAATTCCTACTTATGCACCAACTGTACCAGCGGTTCATAACGTACAAGAGAAAGAAGAAAAAAATGCGATTCGTCAAGGGAAACTCAATATAGGGTATTCAACGCCGATTACATTACACGATGAGCGTTTCGCAGCTATGCAAGTCGCAAATGGCATTTTAGGTGGTTTTGCGCATAGTAAGCTGTTCCAAAATGTGCGTGAAAAAGAAAGTATGGCATATACGATCAGCAGTAGTTACGTTAGCCAATACGGCTTGTTGACGATTAGCGGTGGAATTGATTGGAGCGAAAAAGATAAAGCGGTGCGCTTAATTGACGAACAAATTGCGATGATGCAGCGCGGAGAGATTTCGGATTTAGAGTTAGAGCAGACGAAAGCATTGCTTGCGAACTCGATTCGTAGTGCGCTCGACACCGTTCGCGGTCAAATGATTTTATTTGATCAATATAAAGAAGATTATGCGAACTTTTCGGCGCAAGCTTTAATTAAACGCTGGAATGCTGTGACGAAAGAAGAAGTAATTGAAGCGATTCAAACATTGAAAAAAGAAGCGATCTTTTTATTGAAAGGAGAGCGTGAAGATGGAGAAGATTGAATTAAATGCAGTGGAGGAAACATTGTATAAAGAAGTGCTTCCAAACGGATTAACTGTCTACCTCCTCCCGAAAAAAGGATATTCGAAAACGTATGCGACGTATACGACGAAATACGGTTCCATCGATCGAACGTTCACACCGCTTCATGCGGAAGAACCGATCGTTGTTCCTGACGGCATCGCGCACTTTTTAGAGCATAAGATGTTTGAAAAAGAAGAAGGAGATATTTTCCATACGTTCAGTCAACAAGGAGCGTCTGTGAATGCTTATACGTCCTTTACACGAACAGCTTACCTATTCTCAGCGACGAGCAATGTCGAGAAAAATATGACGACTTTGCTCGATTTCGTTCAAGCACCTTACTTTACTGAAGAAACGGTGGAAAAAGAAAAAGGAATTATCGCACAAGAAATTATGATGTATGACGATTCGCCCGATTGGCGCATTTATTTCGGTGCAGTTGAAAATATGTATCGAGAGCATCCGGTACGCATCGACATCGCCGGGACAGTTGAATCCATTCAAGACATTACGAAAGATCATTTATACACATGTTATGAAACGTTTTACCATCCGTCGAACATGTTGTTATTCGTCGTCGGAGCGGTCGATGTCGAAGAAACGATGCAACTTATTCGCGACAATCAAGGAGCGCGTGAGTTGACAAATGAACCGAATGTCGAACGTTTCATCGAGGAAGAAGATTTAAATGTACAAGTGAAAGAGCGCACGATTGCGATGGACGTGTTTAAACCGAAAGTGAACATCGGTTTTAAACTTCCGGCAGGTCAATTAAAAGGTCAAGACTTTTTAAAACGTGAGCTCGTCTATCAACTCGGACTCGATTTATTATTCGGTACGACGACACCTTTTTACGAAAAAGCGTACGATGAAGGGTTTATCGACGAATCATTCGGGTATGACGTGACATTAGAAAGCACATTTGCGTTTGCGACGATCAGCACGGATACATTTGAAGCGGAAACGTTCCGAGAGGCGGTTCACGAAACATTTACTCGTCGCGACGAATTGTTGACCGAAGAAGCGTTGGAGCGACTCATTAAGCGTAAAATTGGTTTATTTATCCGTTCGTTAAACAGTCCGGAATTTATCGCGAATCAGTTTACGAACTACGCTTTCCATGACACGATGTTATTTGACCATGTTGATGTTTATCGCTCGATCACATTAGAAGATGTGAAAGAAGCGTTGCAATGGTTCGTTCAGTCGAACAATTCAACGGTGATGCAAATTGTGCCGATGGAGAAAGAAGCATGAAATTCGCACTCGTATTAGGTGCATCAGGAGAAATCGGTCATGCCATCTGTCGCGAATTAGCGCGAGATGGCTGGTCGCTTTACTTGCATTATTCGACGAATGTGGCGCGTATCGAACAGCTGTTACACGAATTAGAAGAGACGTACCCGACGCAATATTTTTTACCGATGCAAGCGAATTTGTATGAAGCCGAACAAGTAGAGACGCTCGCACAGTCGATTGTCGAAGTAGAAGCGATTATCGTTGCGCACGGTGTCGAACTATTGAAGCTCGTCAGTGAGACGACAGACGAAGAAATGGACTACTTATGGAAAGTGCACGTGCAGTCACCGATAAAAATTATTAGTACATTGAGTGCACGTATGCAACATAAACAAGTATCATACGTCATCTTTATAGGCTCCATATGGGGAAGTGCGGGAGCAGCAAATGAAGTGTTGTATTCCACAGTAAAAGGAGCGCAACATGCTTTTGTGCGCGCGTATGCGAAAGAAGTCGCACCTTTAGGTATTCGAGTGAACGGTGTCGCACCTGGATGGATTGACACGAAAATGAACCGTATGTTTAACGAAGCCGAACGAATCGATGCACAAGCTGCGATACCTCTTCAACAAATTGGAACGCCTGATGATGTCGCACATTACGTCACATTTTTAGTGAGCGGTCGTTCGGATTATATGACAGGAGAAGTCATTAACTTAAACGGTGGCTGGTATATTTCATAAGTCGACATAAGTCAGTGTTTTTCCTTTAAATTGTTAATGCTATCCGTTATGATAGTGTTACACAGTTGGAACGATAAAGGTAGGTGTCGAGGGATGAGTGAGTGGTACGTAGAGTATGAAATTAAAATTAACAGGCCAGGTCTACTAGGAGATATCGCCTCTTTACTCGGAATGTTGAAAGTGAACATCGTGACGATTAACGGCGTCGTAGAAAATAATCGTCGTGTCATGTTAGTAAAAGCAAAAGACGATAAGCAAATTGAACGTTTCGCCTTAATTGCACGTACGATGGAAGCGATTGAACTTCGTAAAATTCGCAAGCCGAGATTGCGTGACCGCCTCGCAGTTCGTCACGGTCGTTACATTGAGCGTTCCAGTACAAATCGTAAACTATATCGTTTTGTACGTAGTGATTTAGGAGTGCTCGTTGATTTTATGTCGGAACTCTTTAAAGAAGAAGGACATAAACTTATCGGCGTTCGAGGAATGCCTCGTGTAGGGAAGACAGAAGCCATTGTCGCAGCGAGTGTATCCGCGAATAAAAAATGGGTCTTTTTATCCTCTACATTATTGAAACAAACCGTGCGAAACCGTCTGCAAGGAGATGAGTATGATCCGAATAACATATTTATTTTCGATGGCATTGTAACGCGTCGTGCAGGGGATGAGAAACATATGCAACTCGTGCGTGAAATTATGAGTATTCCAGGTGTGAAAGTGATTGAACATCCAGACTTATTCGTCAAACATTCCGAATATACGATGGATGACTTTGACTATATCATTGAATTACGTACGACAGAAGAGGAAGAAATTACGTATGAATTGTTAGAACAAGATGTGAAAATGGCACCGATTCAAAGTATGGATATGTTTCCTTTTTAAACAATTGTTAAAATTTATTGAGGTGGGTGGTTGTATTGACCGGATTAGGTGAGCTATTACGAGAGGCTCGTGAAGCGAAAGGGTATTCGCTAGATGATTTACAATCGATAACAAAAATTCAAAAACGGTACCTTTCCGGAATTGAAAAAGAAGATTATAGTTCTATGCCAGGAGCGTTTTATGCGAGAGCTTTTATCAAGCAGTATGCAGAAGCAGTAGGTTTAGATCCACAAGAAGTGTTGAGTTTATATAAGGAGAATCAACCTTCTCCTGAAGTGAAAGCGGAAGAAGAAGGGACCCCTTTACGAGCGAGACACCGTCGTGTACGTTCGAATAATGCGATGAAACAGATGATGCCGAAATTATTTTTCGCAATTATTATTATTGCAGTTATCATTATCGTTGCTTTACTTATGAAGTGGACGATGAACGATAAGGGAGAGAATAGTCCGATTGCTGATCTTCCAGATGACAATAAAGTAACGGTACAACAGAAAGAACCTCCGAAACCTCCAGTCGTTGAGGAAGATACAAAAGAAGAAGAAATTGAAGAAGAGGTGGAGGAAGAACCAGTAATTGAACAAAAAGTTGAAGTGGTCAGTGTAGCAGGAGACACGACAACGTATCGTTTGAGTGAAGTAGAACAGTTTAAACTACGCATCGAATTGTCAGGAGAATCTTGGGTTAGTATTTTAACTGAAAACCAGGAAGAATTAACTCCTGGCGGTGCGAAAGTTTTAAATGACGGAGATGTCGTAGACTTAGATGTTACAGAGCACTCTCAAGTTCGTCTTCGCCTCGGTCGTACAAATGACGCAAAAGTATTCATTAACGATGAATTACTAGATTATGAATTAGAACGTGTCGATCAAACGATTTATATTCAATTTGAAAAATAGTCATCTATTTAGATGACTATTTTCATTCTAAATGAAAAGGAGACTTGGACATGAATTTACCGAACAAAATAACTGTATCACGCGTATTCCTCATTCCTATTTTCATCATTTTTATGATTATTGATTTCGGAATGGGTGAACTTTCTTTCGGTGGTGTAACACTTTCCGTTGAACGTTTGATCGGAACATTTATTTTTATTGTCGCATCGATGACTGATTGGCTAGACGGGTATTTAGCACGTAAACATAATTTAGTGACGAATATGGGAAAGTTTTTAGACCCGTTAGCAGACAAATTACTCGTCTCAGCAGCGTTCATCATTTTAGTTGAAATGCATCTTGCGGCAAGTTGGATTGTCATTGTCATTATTAGTCGTGAGTTTGCGGTAACAGGACTGCGTTTACTATTAGCAGGTGAAGGGGAAGTCGTTGCGGCGAACAGTTTAGGTAAAATTAAAACAGTCGCACAATTGTTAGCGATTATTTTATTATTGTTTGATAATGCCTTTTTTGCACTTGCGAATATTCCAGCAGGTGAAATTATGTTGTATATCGCTTTGATTTTCACGATTTGGTCGGGTGCAGATTATTTCTATAAAAATCGACATGTTTTATTAGACTCAATGTGAGGTGACGGAGATGAAAGCAGAAATTATCGCAGTCGGTTCAGAACTATTGTTAGGACAAATTACGAATACGAATGCCCAGTTTATTTCAGCAAGACTCGCTGAAATTGGAGTAGACGTCTATTATCATACGGTCATCGGAGACAACCCAGAACGTTTAGTCGATGCAATTAAAATTGCAGAACAACGTGCGGATGTGTTGCTCTTTACAGGTGGATTAGGACCGACGAAAGATGATTTAACAAAAGAAGCGATCGCTCGTCATTTAGGCATTGAGTTAGATTATGATGACGCGGCAATCGAGCATATTACCGATTATTTTGAAAGACAAGGCCGTGTTATGACGCCGAACAATAAAAAACAAGCGCTCGTTTTCAAAAATAGTACGGTGCTGAAAAACTATACTGGAATGGCACCAGGAATGGCTTATACGAATGATGAAAATACGTATATTTTAATGCCTGGTCCTCCTCATGAAATGAAACCGATGTTTGAAAAAGAAGTGATTCCATATTTATTAAAACTGGATGAGCGTCAAGAAGTGATTGTGTCACGTGTTCTCAACTGTTTCGGAATCGGAGAAGCGGAACTAGAATCTCGCATCGAGACGATTTTAGAAACACAAACTAATCCAACTGTTGCGCCGTTAGCGAGTCCAAAAGGTGTCACGCTTCGATTGACGGCGAAAGCAACTTCTGTCGAAGAAGCATATGCGCTAATCGCGCCAGTAGAGGCAGATATTCGCGCGATAATTGGGGAATTTGTTTTCGGTATCGACGATGAAACGTTATTTTCAAAAACTGTAGACCTTCTTCAAACGAAACGATTGACGATTGCGGCAGCTGAAAGTTTAACAGGCGGGCAATTTATGTCGCAACTAACATCGATTACGGGAGCGAGTGCTGTTTTTGGCGGTGGTATAGTCGTCTATTCACTTGAACAAAAGGCACAACAACTCGAACTCGACCGACAAGCTTTGGAAGAACGAGGAGTCGTTTCTCAATATTGTGCTGAGCAGATGGCAGAAGCAGTACGTAAAAAGTTCGGGACAGATATCGGTGTGAGTTTGACTGGAGCGGCAGGACCAGATAGCCACGACGGACAACCTGCTGGAACGGTATGGATCGGGATTGCTTATCGTGATCAAGTTCATACGTATCGTTTGCAACTGTCCGGCATGCGCAATACGAATCGTATGCGCGCAACTAATTTTGCTTATCATTACTTGATCCAATTGTTAGAAAACGAAAAATAAGGCTAAAAAGACGTATAAAATTCAAAATCAGAATAAATGTTCGCTTATTTCTTGTCAAATGAGAAAAAAAGTCGTATAGTTAAATTAACGAAAAAAGAACATCCATTCGGTGATGTTTTGAGGAGGATATAACAAATATGGATCAACAAAGAAAAACAGCATTAGATAATGCGTTAAAACAAATAGAAAAACAATTCGGTAAAGGTTCAGTCATGATGCTCGGAGAAACGACAGATCACGAGATTTCAACGTCGTCATCAGGCTCACTCGCACTGGACGCAGCATTGGGGGTGGGTGGATATCCACGCGGGCGTGTCATCGAGATTTACGGTCCAGAAAGTTCTGGTAAAACGACAGTTGCACTTCACGCGATTGCAGAAGTACAAGCGGATGGTGGACAAGCAGCATTCATCGATGCGGAGCACGCGCTCGATCCAGTGTATGCTAAAAAATTAGGTGTCGATATCGACAATTTACTTTTATCTCAACCAGATACGGGAGAACAAGCGTTAGAAATCGCGGAAGCACTCGTTCGCAGTGGAGCAGTTGACATCGTTGTCGTTGACTCAGTAGCAGCGCTCGTACCGAAAGCTGAAATTGAAGGGGAGATGGGGGACTCACACGTCGGTCTTCAAGCACGCTTAATGTCACAAGCATTGCGTAAATTATCAGGTGCGATTAACAAATCGAAAACGATCGCTGTGTTCATTAACCAAATTCGTGAAAAAGTCGGTGTTATGTTCGGTAACCCTGAAGTTACACCAGGTGGTCGTGCACTTAAATTCTACTCATCTGTACGTTTAGAAGTGCGTCGTGGTGAGGCGATCAAACAAGGTACGGATATTATGGGGAATAAAACGAGAATTCGTGTCGTAAAAAATAAAGTAGCTCCTCCATTCCGTACAGCGGAAGTGGACATTATGTACGGTGAAGGGATTTCTAAAGAAGGAGAAATCGTCGACATTGGTGCTGAGCTCGATATTATTCAAAAAAGTGGTTCTTGGTATTCATATGAAGGGGAACGTCTCGGTCAAGGCCGTGAGAACGTGAAGCAGTTCTTCATTGAAAATCCAGAAATTCGCGACGAAATTGCAGAAAAAATTCGTGCATCTTACGGAATTGCGAGCAGCAATTACGTCATCGGTGAACATGCCGAAGATGAAGAAGAAGTGTTGGAATTAATTCCAGAAAAAGAAGAATAAATCCTGAAAATGTCAACATTTCCATAAGGGGTGTTGGCATTTTTTATGCAAATGTTCTCGATGATTCCCGTCCGAATAGCAAGTTCGCGAGTCTTGACAGCACACGGCTACATCGTTACAATGATAAGTGTGTCACATCATACTAAATTGAAATGCATTGGCAGTATGTTGCAATTTAATATACGAGCCGACTGAAAAGAATATTAGCAAGAGGAGGTGACCAGGATTGTCTGAATATATCATCTCCGCTTTGCTCGGTTTTATCGTCGGTGCAATTGTACTCTATTTTTACAATAAAAACGTGAATGAATCCAAAGTGACGGGTGCCAAGCATCAAGCGACTCAAATTGTCGAAGAGGCGAAGCGAGAAGCGGAGGCAATGAAGAAAGAGGCACTACTGGAAGCAAAAGACGAAAATCACAAGTTAAGAATCGAAGCGGAAGCAGAAATCCGCGAACGACGATCTGAAGTTGCAAAGCAAGAAAATCGCTTAATGCAACGTGAAGAATTACTCGATCGAAAAGATGAAACTCTTAACAGAAAAGAAGAGAGCTTAGATCAATGGGAATCAGAATTGACTAAGAAACAACAGCATATTGAACAGATGGAACGCAAGGCGGAAGAGCTATTAACAACTCAACAAACAGAGTTAGAACGCATCGCAGCCCTTACACGAGATGAAGCGAAAACTTACATTCTCGAAAGTGTTGAAAAAGAGCTCGCCGTCGATATTGCAGTCATGACGAAAGAGTCGGAACAACGTGCGAAAGAAGAGTCTGAAAAGAAAGCACGTGAAATTTTGTCACTCGCTTTACAACGGTTTGCAGCGGACCATGTTGCTGAAACAACAGTCTCTGTTGTCAACCTTCCGAATGATGAGATGAAAGGTCGCATCATTGGGCGTGAAGGTCGTAACATTCGAACGATTGAGACGTTAACAGGTATTGATCTCATTATTGACGATACGCCGGAAGCAGTCATTTTATCAGGATTTGATCCTGTTCGCCGTGAAGTAGCTCGACTAGCGCTTGAGAAGCTCGTTCAAGATGGACGAATTCATCCAGCGCGCATTGAAGAAATGGTCGACAAATCACGTCGCGAAGTAGATGAACTAATCCGTGAAAAAGGGGAAGAGACGACATTCGATATCGGAATTCATAACTTACACCCTGACTTAATTAAAATTTTAGGCCGACTCCATTTCCGTACAAGTTATGGACAGAACGTGTTAAAACACTCGATTGAAGTCGCATATTTAACGGGACTTCTTGCAGCAGAACTTGGAGAAGACGTCACATTGGCACGTCGCGCAGGTTTATTGCATGATATCGGAAAAGCGATCGACCACGAGGTAGAAGGTAGCCACGTTCAAATTGGTAAAGAATTAGCGATTAAGTATAAAGAACATCCGGTCGTAATTAATAGTATTGCTTCTCACCACGGTGATGAAGAAGCAACTTCAGTTATTGCAGTATTAGTTGCCGCAGCAGATGCTTTATCCGCTGCTCGCCCTGGTGCTCGAAGCGAAACTTTAGAAAACTACATTAAACGATTAGAGCGTTTAGAAGAAATCGCTGAATCGTATGAAGGTGTAGAAAAGTCATATGCGATTCAAGCTGGCCGCGAAGTACGTATTATCGTACGTCCAGACCAAGTCGATGACATTACGCAACATCGATTAGCGCGAGACATTCGTAAGCAAATTGAAGAAGAACTCAATTATCCAGGTCATATAAAAGTGACTGTGATTCGTGAAACACGAGCGGTCGAATACGCGAAATAAAAAACAAAAGGGGTTCGTTAAAACGAATCCCTTTTTTTCATGGAAAGAGGAATGAAGAATGAATATTATTTTTATAGGAGATATCGTCGGCTCAATCGGTCGTGATATGATTTTTGATTACGTTCCACGCTTACGCCAAAAATATGAAGCGGATCTCATTATCGCAAATGGGGAAAACGCAGCAGCAGGACGTGGTATTACGAAGCGCATTTATGACGATTTGCTACACGCAGGGGTCGACGTTGTGACAATGGGAAATCATACGTGGGACAATCGTGATATTTATGATTTTATCGACGATGCTGAATTTCTCATACGCCCTGCTAACTTTTCAGAAGAAGCACCGGGACAAGGTTATACGATCGTTGAGAAGAAAGGAAAAGAAATTGCAGTCATCAATTTGCACGGACGTACGTTTTTACCACCACATGATGATCCGTTTAAAAAGGTCGATGCGATTTTAGAAGAGATTGACACGCCACTCGTCATCGTCGATTTACACGCTGAAGCGACGAGTGAGAAAATTGCGATGGGTTGGCATTTAGACGGTCGTGCAAGTTTCGTTGTCGGTACACATACGCACGTACAAACAGCGGATGAGCGCATTTTGCCAGGAGGTACAGCATACTTAACAGATGCTGGAATGACAGGGCCTTATGACGAGATTTTAGGGATGAAAAAAGAAGATGTCTTATACCGTTTCAAAACGAATTTGCCGACACGTTTTGAAGTGCCGAAACAAGGCCGTGCGCAATTGAACGGTGCTTTCATTCAAATCGATGATGAGACAGGGAAAGCGACGCACATTGAACGCATTCGCATTAACGAAGATCAACCATTCCAATTTCAAAAGTAAAAAAAGAGAAGCCGTCGTATAAACGATCGCTTCTCTTTTCACTATTGTGCTAAATAACGGCGTGCTCCCGCATATTCAGATTGATACGGTTCACTCGTAATCGGTACAATTTCAATCGGTTTTGAGTAATCCGGAGAATGAATCATCATTCCATTCCCGATGTACATACTGACATGATGAATCGCACCTTTTCCTTGTTGATGGGCGAAAAATAATAGATCGCCTACTTGTAAGTCTTGTTTCTCAACAGCAACCCCATGTGTCGCTTGGACTGTAGAATCTCGTGGAATTAAAATCCCGTGCTGTTTATAAATACTATACGTGAAACCTGAGCAGTCAAAGCCATACGCTGAAGTTCCTGCCCATAAATAAGGTAAATTTAAAAATTGTTTACCCGTCGCGACAAGGTCTTCAGCCGTCGGTTTCGGTAAATGTGCGAAGCTCGGTGTTGTCACAGCATCTTCTTTCACAATATATTTCGTTCCGTCTGTCGGTGTTTTTACGTAAATGCGTCTCGTATCTTCTTTTACGACAGGCAGCATCGTATTGAAGCTAATTTCACGAAACGGTTTGCCGTCTAAATGACGAAGCAATGTTTTATTTGCGGTGACAATTGTAACATCACACGAATCAACATTCGATTGTTGCGTAGCAATATGACTTTTCGGTACCCAACCTGGATAACCTTCTTGTTGAATAGGACTAAATTGTTCATGAACGGCTACTTTATACCAATTGTCTTTCTCGTCTAAAATCGTCACTTCTTGACCGTATAAAGCTTGTGTATCCACTTTTCCTAATAAACCGAGCTTTTGTTGGTGTGTCATTTGTTTCGTCCAACTTGCGAGGTCGACAGGATTGGAAACAGCAGGGCGATCGACGATGCGCGCGATATTTGGTTTTGACCAAAGGGTTGTCACTGCAACGTCCACGACATGTTTTGTCTCTTTTGCAGGGGTGTAACACACTTTATCTAATTGAAACTTTGGTTCGAGTACACGTGCGAGAAAGACAGAGAAATGAGAACGTGTAATCGGATTGTTTGGTCGAAATGTACTATCGGGATATCCTGTTGTAATATTGTGTGCGTATAGCTTTTGGACATCAGAAGTTGCCCAATGTGTAGCCGTCATATCACGAAAGACAATGTGAGATTGTTCATTTAAGTGGAAGGAGCGAACTAAAATCGACGCCATTTGCGCACGCGTTAAAGAGTCGTAAGGGGCGAATGTACCGTCTTTTTTTCCAGTCATAATCCCTTCATCTACAACTGTTGCGATTGTTGCATATCCTGGGTGACTAGTGGAGATGTCTTTTAAGTTTGGATTAGGACGGTGTTCTGTAGATAGTTTTAAAGCACGTACGAGCATAGTAGACGCTTGTAAACGTGTAATGGAGCGATTAATACCAAATGTGCCATCAGGATAACCTGAAATAATTTGGCGTTCCGCTAAATAATCAATTTCTTTTTTAGCACTATGATTGCTTCCGACATCTGTAAATCTTTCATTCGCTTCTCCTACGTTTGGGAGTAGCAAAATGCTCAGTGCAATAATCATAAGTAATTTTCCTAATGTTTTCAAATGCTAGTACCTCCTTTTTCTATACACTCAGCATACCATTTTTAATTTCAAACGAATATAGAAAAATATCCCTTCTGTATAACAATTGTCGAAATTCGTTTCTTTGCATAGCATTGTTTACGAGTAATAAAGTGTTATAATGAACGAATGTATCATATAATAGATTAGATGATTTTATGAAAGGAGCATTGCGCTATGAACGAAGAACAACGTTTAAATAAAACACCCGATGGCTCAGAAGTGAAAAAAGAAGAAAAAGATTATAGCCAATATTTTAATCGTGTGTATCAACCACCATCATTAAAGGACGCAAAACGTCGTGGCAAGGAAGAAGTCGAATATCATGATGATTTCCAAATCGATGAGCGTTTTCGAGGGATGGGGAACGGGCGCAAGTTTCACATTCAAACTTATGGTTGCCAAATGAACGAGCACGATACGGAAGTGATGGCGGGTATTTTTATGGCACTCGGTTATACATTCACACCAGACCGTACCGAAGCGGATGTCATTTTATTAAATACGTGTGCGATTCGAGAAAACGCGGAAGATAAAGTGTTCGGGGAACTCGGACATTTGAAATCTTTAAAACGCGAACGACCTGATTTATTGATTGGTGTATGTGGATGTATGAGTCAAGAGGAATCGGTCGTCAACGAAATTTTAAGCCGTCAACCTCACGTCGATATGATTTTCGGAACGCATAACATTCACCGTTTGCCAAACATTTTACACGAAGCGTACATGTCGAAAGAAATGGTCGTTGAAGTATGGTCAAAAGAAGGCGACATTATCGAAAACTTACCGAAACAACGCCTCGGTCATATTAAAGCGTGGGTGAACATTATGTACGGTTGCGATAAGTTTTGTACGTATTGTATCGTGCCATATACGCGCGGAAAAGAACGCAGCCGTCGCCCAGAAGATATCATTCAAGAAGTGCGAGAATTGGCAGCACAAGGGTATAAAGAAATTACGTTGCTTGGGCAAAACGTTAACGCGTACGGGAAAGATTTAGAAGATCTCGATTACACATTAGGTGATTTAATGGACGACCTTCGCAAAATCGATATTCCGCGCATTCGTTTTACGACGAGTCATCCGAGAGATTTCGACGATCGTTTAATCGAAGTGCTCGCAAAAGGTGGAAACTTAGTCGACCATATTCACTTACCAGTCCAATCGGGTTCGTCAGCTATTTTAAAAATGATGTCGCGTAAATATACGCGTGAGCAGTTTTTAGAACTCGTCGCTAAAATTAAAAAAGCGATTCCGAATGTAACGTTGACAACCGATATTATCGTCGGTTTCCCAAATGAAACAGATGAACAGTTTGAAGAGACGATGACGTTATTCAAAGAAGTCGGATTTGATATGGCGTATACGTACATTTACTCGCCTCGAGAAGGAACACCAGCAGCGAAAATGCAAGATAATGTCTCGATGGAAGTGAAAAAAGAACGTCTACAACGTTTGAATAAACTTGTGAACGAAATGAGTGCGAAAGCGATGGCGCAATACGCAGGCCAAACAGTGAAAGTGCTCGTAGAAGGCGAAAGTAAAAAAGATCCGGATGTCCTTTCAGGTTATACAGAGAAAAATAAGCTCGTCAACTTCAAGGCACCGAAAGAGGTTATCGGTGAAATTGTTGAAGTGAAAGTGACAGAAGCAAAAACGTGGTCACTTGATGGAGAATATATCGGATTAGTTAAACAAAAGGAGACAGTATGATGACAAAATTGTATACGAAAGATGAGATTGTAGAAGCTGCACAAAAATTAGCACAAATGATCGCATCGACAGAACAAGTGGAATTTTTTAAAAATGCAGAAGCGAAAATTAACGAAAATCAAAAAGTGCGTGAAAGTATCGCAAGCTTAAAGGTATTGAATCAACAAGCGGTAAATTATCAACAATACGACAAAAAACGCGCTTATGAATTAACGCAAGCAAAAATTGAAAAGATCGAAGAAGAGTTAGATGCGATTCCAGTTGTGACAGAATTTAAACAAGCGCAAATGGAAGTGAATGATTTGCTTCAAATCGTCACATCAGCGATTGCGAATACAGTGACGACTGAAATTATCGAATCAACAGGTGGAGATGTGTTAAGAGGAGAAACGGGCTCTTACATTCAAAATGCTGGTCCACGTACTTGTAGTTAATTGATTAAACTGTTTAAATATCCATTTTACATGGGTCTTTAAACAGTTTTTCTTTTTTGTCGGGATACAATAGTTTGCTATAATGGGTAAAGATTCATTAGAGGAAGGATACGAGAGATGACGACATATACACCGATGATTCAACAATATTTACAAATTAAACAAGCACATAAAGAAGCATTTCTCTTTTTTCGTTTGGGCGATTTTTATGAATTGTTTTTTGATGATGCGATCCGCGCTTCATCAATTCTTGAAATTACGTTAACGAGCCGAGAAGCAGCGAAAGGAAAAGAACGGATTCCGATGTGTGGCGTGCCGTATCATTCCGCGACAAACTATATTGAAACGCTCGTTCAAAAAGGATATAAAGTCGCGATTTGTGAACAAGTAGAAGACCCGAAAGAAGTGAAAGGACTCGTCAAACGAGAAGTTGTGAAAATCGTTACACCCGGTACATTAACAGAAGGAAAAACGATCGATGCGACGAGTCATCATTTTATTGGAGCGATTTATTTTAAAGAGACGGCGAGCTATCTCGCTTACGTAGACTTAGCGACAGGAATCGCAAAATGTGAGGTTGTACAAGGTACGAAAGAAGAGGTGCTTCACGTAGCCGATGCACTCCAAATAAGAGAGCTTGTTTTAGCAGAGCAGGATGACGCATTTGAAAAGTACGCGAAAGACCGTCATTTTCTCATCAGTTTTCCAACGATGGATGGCGAAGTAAAGCCGTCGTTAGTCGAAGCGTTACCGAAAACGGCAGTCGAAGCGGCTACACTCATTTGGCGTTATTTACAAGAGACGCAAAAGACGAGCTTAGATCATATTCAACCGTTTGAATGGGTAGAACGTGCGGAAACATTGACGATCGATGCGAACTCGATGCGCAACTTAGAACTGGTCCGGTCAATTCGCAACAACTCAAAAGAAGGTACGCTATATGAGTTGCTGGATGTGACGACGACAGCGATGGGAGCGCGCAAGCTTAAAATGTGGTTGCATGAACCGCTAGCGAGTGAACGTCTCATCAATGAACGACTCGACCGTGTCGATGCATTGATCGAAGCGTATTTTACACGTGACGCGTTAAAAAAAGAATTGAAATCAGTGTATGATTTAGAACGTTTAGCTGGGCGCATTGCGATGGGGTCCGCTTCAGGGCGAGATTTAGCACAATTGCGCGACTCGTTACAACATGTTCCAGCCATTACACAATTGCTTCGTGAGACGGAAGTTCCGGCACTCACGTCATTAGCAGAACAGTTAAATCCATGCGTTCCACTCCGAACATTGTTAGAAGAAGCGATTGCCCAAACACCTCCGATTTCAGTGAAAGAAGAAGGAACAATTCGCGATGGTTACGATGAAAAGCTCGATCGTTTGCGCGACGCTTCCCGTAACGGAAAAACGTGGTTGCAACAATTGGAGCGAGAAGAGCGAGAAAAAACAGGCATTAAAAACTTGAAAATCGGATACAACCGTATTTTCGGTTATTTTATCGAAGTGACACGTGCCAATGCTGCTTTAATGGACGAAGCGCGCTACGAGCGGAAACAAACGTTAGCGAATACGGAGCGTTTCATTACAGAAGAGTTAAAAGAAAAAGAAGCGCTCATTTTAAATGCAGAAGAACAAAGTTTAGAACTTGAATATACGCTCTTTACAAAAGTGAGAAGTGACAGTCAAGCGCACATTCAAGAAGTGCAACAGCTAGCACATCATTTGAGTGAACTAGATGTGCTCGTCGCATTCGCTGACTTAGCGGAACGTTACCATTACGTCCGTCCAACGTTCCACGAAGGGCGAGCACTTACGATTACGAACGGACGTCACCCCGTCGTTGAACAAATGATGGACGCACAATTGTACGTTCCGAACGATTGTGAATTGACAGAATCGAGC
>JASLHQ010000004.1 GCA_030152265.1 Savagea sp. | reverse complement strand
TTTTTTCAACAAAGTTCGGCAAATCTTCAGGAACGATATGTGTATGAAAATCTATTCGCATGTCCACACCGCCACTTCTTCAGGCATGACATGTCCACATGAATGACACGTTCGCAACTCTTCATCCTTATTGAAATTTTCGATACCTGTTTTTAATTGTTTTTCAATATTCGTCAACTCTAATGTAATGCGATGCATTTCGTTGTCACACTTATCGCAAAACCATACGAGATGTTCTGTCGCTCCTGGATCTCGTCTTTCTTCGATGACGATTCCGTATGTGTCTGCTACTCGATGTGGAGAATGCGGGACGTTGCCAGGGAGTAAAAACATTTCCCCTTCTTTCACTTCAACGACTTGGCGTTTCTGCTCATCATTAATAATTTCAACGTAGCAAGATCCTTTAATTTGAAAGAAAATTTCTTCAGCTGGGCTAATATGAAAATCTCGTCGACGATTCGGGCCGCCTACCATCATGACGATTGTTGAACTATCTTCAAACATCACTTTATTATTTACAGGGGGTTGTAAGTTTTCTTTATTTTGTTCGATCCATTGTTGAATGTTTAACGCTTTAAATTGTCGATTCATTTTTATAACCTCCGCTAAATGTATTTTTCATATATTTAAAACAACTCACATCACCATTCGCTAACATATTTCGAATTCTCGTAGAAGAGATTTTTTCTCCTCTTTCACAACAGACCAGTGGAAGAGATTCTACATGAAAATGTCGTTTCAACAATTGAATATCCCCGCGTCGACCGTTTCCGAATTTAAAGTCTTCTCCAACTGTTATTTTTAGGGGTTGTAACTGTTGAAGTTGAGCGATAAATTGTTCAGTAGAAATTTTCATAAATTGTTCATTGAAGGGAATAACAATAACGTGATCGACCCCCAGTTCTTTCAACTTCTTCACTTTCTCATCGACCGATGTGAGCACTCGAGCTCCTGTAAAATATGCTCGCGGTGGAGGGTCAAATGTGTATGCGATGCTTTTCGCACGATGCATCGCAGCATAGGCGACATTTTCCGCAATTACTTTTTGATGCCCGATGTGTACACCATCGAAAGCTCCGATTGATATGACTGAACGATGGACTTCCAACTGATCTATCGACGTATAATACATGTCATGACTCCTTCCACTAGTCAGAAGGAAAAAAGATTCGT
Organism: Savagea sp.; assembly: GCA_030152265.1. Taxonomy (GTDB): domain Bacteria; phylum Bacillota; class Bacilli; order Bacillales_A; family Planococcaceae; genus Savagea. Next base: position 1,722 of record JASLHQ010000004.1, on the reverse strand, counting down.
AAATCTATTTTCCTTCTTAAGTTTGTTAATTAACTTTTTCTTTAGAAATTTCTAAAGATTCTGATAAAGCTCGTTCTACTTCTGGATACGTCGGGTTCTGTTTTTTATGCACATTGTAAAACATACCTAACTTTCGAACTGGATCTCCTGAATAATATCTTTCGTACTGCACTAAACGTTGACCGAAAGCTTCTCCACATAAATCCCAAGCTAATTTGAAGAGACGAACACGGTCTTCTGAAGAAATACCTTCTCTTCCTACGTAGAAACGTTTCATATCTTCTGAGATTTCCGGATTCATAAAGTCTGCTCCTGTTGGAGACATTAACAATCCGCCAGCACCGATCGTTTGTAAAATTTCAATCGCCTTAGGATAAAATGTCGGTAAAATACCGCGAACAGTCTCTAGCGGAACGATGTTTGGCAACGCTTCTCCATGCTCTGAAACGATATATTCATTTTCAGCTGTACGCACTAACGAACGGATCGTTTCCACTCCTTGAATTAATTCTGCTAACTGTGTTTGAACGTTTAAATAAACATCAACTCCGACAGAATCTGCTAATGCACAAGTTACTTCTGTCACGAAGCCTAATTTCGTTAATCCACGAATTCCTGATTGATGAGAAGGTTGTAAATTAATTCCCGTCTTCGGATAAAGTAAGTTTCCAGCTTCGACGTTCTGATTAATGAAAACGCGGTCCCACGGTACGAGTACGTTATCGAAAACTAATACTGCATCCATCTCTTCGAAACGTGATGCGAGTGGGTGATCCCACGCTGAACGCAATCCGTCTTGCGTTTGTTCACGACAATACATTTTTAAGCCTGGTGTTTCGACAGGGATTGCGAACGAAATTGCAAAACGCTCGTCTCCCGGTTTGAAGCTCGGGTATGAATAAATGATCACTTCATCTGTTACTGGCGCTAATGTCGCTAACATTTTTGAACCTGAAACGATCAATCCTTCTTCAGTTTCTTCAACAACGCCTAAGTGCATCGTAGAATCCGCTTGCTCGTGAGATGAGCGACTACGGTCGTTTTGAGGGTTAATGATCGCGTGAGTTAAAAATAAATCGTTATCGCGAATGTATTTGTAATAGTTGATAATATTTTCACCGTACTGTTCTCCATATTGGCTGAAGAACCAACTGTTCGTTGCCATCGATGTGACGACTGTATTTAAAAAGTCTGGTGTTCTTCCCATTAAACCGAATGTTGCTTCTGCCCATACTTCAAATAGACGACGACGCTTTTGTAAGTCTTCACCCGTACGTGGAATGAGAAAACCGTTGTTTACGCGCTCTCCCGTTTCTTCACAAACGTGTGTAATTTCATCTTGATATTGCGGATCGTGCTGCATGTCGTATAGACGTGCCATTTCCAAAATTGGCTGACGAAACACTGGGTGCTCCATCAAGTTTGTAATTTTCTTCCCACCTAACCAAACTTCTGGCTGTCTTGCTTTTACAGCATTAATATACTGTTCTCCTGTTCGAATTCCCATTTCTTTTTCCCCTTTCAACTTTCAAAATTTTTCATTTCGTCTACTCGTTTTTCTTTCGACGACTTAATTACATTGTAATGTAAGCGTTCTCAATAAATACTAGTCAAATTTCATACGATGAAATTTCGAAAAATTATTTAACCGAACATTTTCGGAATGAACAATACAGCGTCGCTCCAATACGTAATGAGCAATAAAATACCGATAGATACGAT
>JASLHQ010000003.1 GCA_030152265.1 Savagea sp. | reverse complement strand
GAATGTGACGTTGAGCGAATATGAATTGTATAGCGCCCAATGGGCAATCATTTATTGTTTGGCGACGCAAGGTCCGATGGTGCAGGCCGAAATCGGAAAATATTTAATGGTCGAAGCGCCTACTGTGACACGCACATTACGCCGTATGGAAGACAACGATTGGGTCGTTCGTGAAGAGGGGGAAGATAAACGTCAACGTTTAGTGCGTCTATCGTCGAGAGGAGAGGCGGCGTTGCCTACGATAAAAAGAAGTATGCAACAGATGGAAGCGGCGTTGTTATGTAATTTGGATCAACAAGAAAAAGAACAGCTTTATCATTTACTTGGGAAGATTAAAGGAGATCGAGACACTGTATGACGAAGGAACAATCATCAGCGAAAATTTGGACGAAGGATTTCATTACGATATCCGTCGCTTATTTTTTTGTTTTTATCGTATTTTATGCATTATTAACGACTTTACCGTTGTATGTTATTCACGAGTTAGGAGAGTCTGAAGCGCGTGCAGGATTAGTCGTCACGAGCATGCTTGTCGCGGCGATTATCGTACGTCCTTTCGCTCCGAAATTAGTAGAAATACTCGGGAAGAAAAAGATTTTATTACTATCGTTGTTGTTATATACGCTTACGATGGGATTATATTTATTAATTAATAACTTCATACCGTTACTATTCATTCGTTTTTTACACGGTATTTCATTTGCTGTCGTCACGACGGTTATGAGTTCGATTGCGGTCGATGTCATTCCGAAAGAGCGACGAGGAGCGGGTATGGGGTATTTCGCAATGGCGATGAACTTAGCTGTCGTGATCGGGCCATTTATCGGCTTGCTCATCGTGCAAAAAATGTCATTCCACGTTTTGTTTATCGTACTAACAGCAACGATGATTATTAGCTTAACCATTTCACTATTTTTAAAAGTGCATGAACCGAAGAAAGAACAGATTGATTACTCTTTATCGTTTCATGATTTAATTGAAGTGAAAGCATTGCCTGTCGGTATATTAAGTGGGTTGATCGGTTTTGCCTATGCGAGTATTTTATCGTTCGTGCCAATTTATGCAGAAGAAATCGGTCTTGCGCATGTGGCGAGTTATTTCTTCTTAGTATATGCAGGGTTAATGTTATTGACGCGTCCAGCACTTGGACGTGCATTTGACGAGAAAGGGCCGAAAGCGGTACTCATCCCGTGTTTAGGCTTATTTGCATTAGGTCTCATGTTGTTAGGGTTTACGACGACAGGAATTGTTTTATTAATAAGCGCAGCCGTTCTCGGAATCGGTTACGGAACGTTACTGCCAGGATTTCAAACGATGGCGATTCAAAGTACGAGTCATGAACGTAGTGGTCATGCGATCGCGACATTTTTCATTTTCTTCGATATCGGCATTTCACTCGGTGCGTATACGTGGGGAGTCATCGTCGATCGTTCTGGATTTGAAACGATGTACTTCATCGGAAGTGTACTCGTCGTCGCAACGATATTCGTTTATTTACTATTAGATGCTCGTTTGAGAAAGAAAGCAAAAGCATAAGAAAAACGGTGAAAGTGGAGAAGATTCCTCCCTTTCACCGTTTTTTTAATGGATGGCTGATTTAAATTTCGAACCGTACGTTTCTTGTGTATCCATGACGGTTGTGAACGCATCTGGATCTGTTGTACGAATAATTTCTTTCAATTTGGAAAGTTCAAGTCGCGTAATGACGACGTAAATGACATCTGTTTCGACATTTGCGTATCCGCCACGGCCGTGTAATTTTGTCACACTTCGCCCGAGTCGTTCATTGATCGTATCTGCGAGCTCTTCCGACTTTTCTGAAACGATTAATATCGCTTTCGTATCGTCCAGCCCTTGAATGACGGCGTCAATCGCTTTTGAAGCGATATAATACGTTAAAATCGAGAACATCGCTTGTTCCCAGCCGAGAACGAAACCTGCCCAACTGAAAATGAAAATATTGAAAAACATGACGAATTCTCCGACAGAGTACGGAATGCGACGCGTAAGTAAAATGCCTAAAATCTCCGTTCCGTCCAATGCGCCGCCATTTCGGATGACGAGTCCGACACCAATCCCGAGCATAAGTCCACCGAACACTGTAGCGAGAAGTGGTTCTGTCGTAATCGGATCCATCCCTTTAATTGCCGCTTCGATAATCGCTAATAAGACGATGGCGATACTCGATGAAATGAAAAAGTTTTTGCCGATATGTTTATATCCAGCGAATAAGAAAGGAAGGTTTAAAATTAAAATTAAAATTCCGAACGGCACGCCGGTAATGATATTTAAAATTAAGCCAATCCCGATAATGCCACCGTCAATGATGCTGTTCGGTACTAAAAACAGCTCGATCGCGCCCGCTGCGAGACCGGCACCTAATGTGATAAAAAAGAGTCTAAAAATAAAATGTTTCACTGTTTCTGTTTCGTGTTGTTTCTTCACGATGTCCACCTACAATTCCAATAAGATAGTTTATATATTACCTAAAATTTATGTGATGAAACACATTTTATTTCAAAAAACGTTTTATTTTTTGTAAGGAGGGAAAGAATGTGCTATTAGGTAAGAGAAAGGGAGTTTTGTATGGACATACAGCCAAAGGACAAAGAACAACAACGAAGGAAATTAAAGAAAACGCTCTCACCAGCGTCCGTTTTTGCGATTGCACTCGGATCTAGTGTCGGGTGGGGAGCATTCATTTTACCAGGAGACTGGATTCAAGAAGCGGGACCGATCGGTGCGATGATCGGACTGTTCATCGGAGCGCTTCTCACGATGATTATCGCGTCGAGCTACGGCGTCATGATTAAAAAATTCCCCGTATCAGGAGGGGGATTTACCTATGCGTACATCGCAGGGGGGAAAGTGTGGGCGTACATTGCAGGATGGTTTTTATCGCTCGGATATATTTCCATCGTCGCATTAAACGCATCTGCGTTTTCACTACTGTTAAAATTTATCGCTCCTCAGTTTATGGAGCAAGGTTATTTATATACGATTGCCGGTTGGGACATTTTCATCCCTGAAGTGATCATTTCATCCGCACTCATTTTAATTTTTGCGATTTTAAATACGACGGGGACTGAAATCTCTGGAAAACTACAATTTTACTTCAGTATTTTACTCGTGTTAGGAGTAGTCGTGTTAGGTGGCGTGACATTTGGACTTGCGGACAATCCGATTGAAAATATGAAGCCATTTTTCAAAGAGAATCAATCGATATTTGTTTCGATTATGCTCATTTTATCGATCGCTCCGTGGGCTTATGTCGGATTCGATAATGTGCCGCAAGCAGCGGAAGAATTTAATTTCAAACCGAAAATTGCGACGTGGCTCATCGTCGGTTCACTTTTATCATCATTCGTCATTTATGCAATTATGATTGGCATTACGTCATGGTCATTTGCCGATACGTCAGCACTTGGTGGGAACTTATGGTTGACGGGAGATATTATTAACTCCATTATGGGTAAAACAGGCGTTATCGTGTTAGCGATTGCAATTATGATGGGGATTTTTACCGGATTAAACGGCTTTTACATGTCGTCGAGCCGCCTCATCTTCTCGATGGCGCGTGCTCGTGCGTTACCGAACTTCTTCCGCACATTGACGAAAAAGTCTAAAGTGCCGGTATGGGGTGTATGGTTCGTCACATTAATTACACTCCCGACACCTTGGTTCGGTCGTCAAGCATTGACGTGGATTGTCGATATGAGTTCGACTGGTGTATCGGTCGCTTACTTTTTCGCGTCTCTCGCGGCGTTTAAGGTGCTCGCGTGGAAACAAGAAGCGCGCGGTTTAGAAGTAGCACCGTTTCAAAAGCTGTTAGCGCTCATCGGAATGATTTCGAGCTTAGCCTTTTTAGCGCTTTTACTTTTACCATTTTCACCAGCTTCATTAACGACACCAAGTTACATTTTACTCGGCTTATGGATTTTATTAGGTATCGTCTTTTACGTAGCGATTCGCAAACGATACAATAGTTTATCAGCGAAAGAAACCGAGTATTATATTTTAGGAAAATCATTAAAAGAAGAAATTGAAAACAGTAATTAAATAAAAGAAAACCGCGTGAAATCAATAAATATTGACTCCATGCGGTTTTTTTATTGTTGTTCGATGCTTTCTAATTCGCTATCGACGATAAATGGATTGTCTTTATCTTCCGTTTCCATTTCGTCATAGTGTTTAATTAAGCCGATGCCGACTTTGTAATAATAATCGCTCGTCAATGTTTCGTTGACGACTTGCATATGAATGACGTCTTCGTACGTTTCAGCATCTGTTTTCAACGTCATGCTTGGGTCGATAATTGTCCACGTCGCATCGTCAATCGTGAACGTATCTCCTTTTTTCGCATCTTCATGGTAAACGACGACACGTTCTTCACTCGCATCGAGTCGTTCGACCGTCGGTAAAATGTAATCGCCCATTTCCCCTGTTTCGGTTTCTTCAAATTCTGTCATTTCACGCAATACGCGGATGAGGTTGCCGTCTTCTAATGCATAGACCGTCGTGATGACAGAGCCACCATTGGATTCAACGAGCGCGACGTAATGTTCACCGATGTGACGTACTTGAACGTCTAATTCTGCAAACTCACTACCGATTCCACGGTAATGTAAGTGCGAGCCGTCTGGTGCGAAATATTGTTGAACCGTTTCGACCGTCATACTCGGTGTTTCGACTTCCGTTTCTGTATTTTGTTCGTTTTCAGCCGGTTGTTCAATAGGGGGTGTTGAATCGTTTTTCGAACCTTCTTCATTGCCGCATGCAGCGAGCGCCAATGTCGCGAGTCCGATGCTTGTGATGAATTTCCATTTCTTCATACAATCATCCTTTCTTTCTTACAAATATCATACCCGATTAGACGGAACGTATGCAGAGAAAGTTTGTTTTGTGGACAAAAAACAGTAGAGTGAAGCAGCGACCGCGCCACAAAGGGTGAGTCGAAGGGACGGAATGAATGAAGCATGGCGAATCCATTCATAAATATGAGCGAGCCCGATGCCACATAGCGTGTAGCAAAGAAAGCGGACCGATCGTGAATGGATGAATGCATCGATGAATGGTGCGAGACAAAATCCGAAAAGTAAAAAGAGCGGTAAAATGAAAAATAAACTGTATGTAAAATAAAGAGCAAAACTAAAGAAATAACTCGTTACGGAATCATGCGATTCTAAAAATAACATCGCGATGCAAAGTACGCTTACGAACGTAATAAAACTAAGAGCAGCCGTCATCCCATAATGGCGCATAAAAATCCCTCCTTTCCTCTAAAAGAGACGAAAGAAGGGGAAAAATGTTGCCTGTCTTTACTTCTTTTTTAGCTGTAAGTAAAAGCTGTATCCTCCGATGAGTACTAGGATGAGTGTGGCTACAGAATATACGATAGAACGCATTGTCGCGATTTGTGGAAAACGTTCGACAAGAAGGACGAGAAGTAATGTACTCATAATGAGGAATACGAAAATACGCTTCATCGTTTCGCTCCGATCGTTTCTGTGCGGAAATGACGCTTCGTCATCCAATATGAAAGACTATAAAGTAATAGTCCCACCATACTAATAATTACAGCAGCATTCCATAAGTCAGGTGACGCACTGGATAAAGCAGGAGAATTTCC
>JASLHQ010000233.1 GCA_030152265.1 Savagea sp. | reverse complement strand
TCGATCATCATTTCGCCTACCTACATTTTAGATTTGTTGTCTCACTATACCATAGTTGCGAGCGACAATCTCTTAATTTGTAATGACGCGTAACTCACTATGACCATCTTTCGTCTTATTCACTTCGATGCGAGACGGAATCGCTTGCTTTAATTCTTCGACGTGAGAAATGACCCCGATCATACGTCCTGACTTTTGCAAGTCAATCAATACATCGATCGCTTGGCGTAACGACTCGTCGTCGAGAGAACCGAACCCTTCATCGATAAATAACGTTTCGACTGAAATCGCTCCTTGGAAACTTTGAATGACGTCACTCATGCCGAGCGATAAACAAAGAGAAGCTAAAAACTTCTCGCCTCCACTCATCGTTTTCACATCGCGCGCTTGTCCTGTGTAACTGTCGTAAATGTCTAAATCTAATCCACTTTGACGGTTATGTCTCGCTTGTTCTTCACTGCGTACGAATTGATATTGCCCGCGTGACAATTGGTGGAATCGAACGTTCGCCGCTTGAATGACGCGCTCTAAATATTCGATTTGAATGTAACGTTCAAACGACAATTTTAAATGGTTTTGACCGCGTAACAAATCGTACATTTGAATGAGTTCGCCTACTTCTTTTTCTAATGCAACGAGTTTTTCCGCACGTTGTTCTACTTCTTTTACGGTCTCATCAATTAAGGCGATACTTGAGCGCATCAGTAAAACGAAAGCGTTCATCTCTTTCAATTCTTCTCGCACTCGTTCCACGTGACGTTGCCATTCTGTTTCATCTACTTTTTCTTTTCCTTTTAAACGTTCTTTTAGTTCCGCAATTAACGTCGTCGTCATGTGACAATCCGTTTCATATTGTTGGATCGTCTTGCGTAATGTCTCAATTTCAGGAACATCTTGAAGGGCTCGTTCATAATCCGCTTCATCTTGAAACTCCGCTAATGTGAGTTGTTCATCGAAAATAGCTCGCGCTTCTTTTCCTTCTTCGATTAAACGTTGCCAACGCTTTTCCGTTTCCGTAACACGTTCTTGCGCTAACGATTTTTGTTCGCTCCATTTTTTCCAAGCTTCTTCTGCTCGCTCGCGGTCTTCTTTCATCTTGTCATAGTTTAACTGCATGCGATGTAGTTCTGACGTAAATGCGCGAATATCGCGTTGTTCTTCGCCGAGTGACTGCTTCACTTGTTGTAAAATAGTGCGTTGTTCAACGTACGCCCCTTCGCTTTGACGCGCTCTTTCTTCCGCTTGACGCACCGCTTGCTCTGCTTCTTCTACTTGCTTATGCAACGCTTCTACTTTCGGTTCTAATTGTTCGACTTTTTGACGCTCTTTTTCAATATGGTCTAATGCCGCTAATGTCGTTTCAAACATTTCTCTTAATTGAGGTAATGTCGCACGTACTTCTCGCTCCACCCGCGCCGCTTCATAACGGTTGTACTCACTTACCGCATGTTGATATTGCTGTTCGTATTGATAATATGTGCGTTCCGCTTCTTGCAACAACTTGCGCTCACTTTGAACGACTCGTTCATCGACGGACGTTTCTTCTTCTTCCGTAATGAAATGATCTAAACTCCCGCAAACCGGGCAAGGTTCGCCTCCTACTAAATGTTTGCGCAAGCGGATCGCTTCATTGCCGAGCCATTCTTTTTCGAGCTTTTCTACTTGGCGAGTCAATCGTTGCACCGCTTGACGTTGTGTCACATAATCCGCTTCTAATGACTGTGCTCGCGCTCCCCATTTTTCCAAATGCTCCAACAGTTCAATTTGTTTTTCATACGCTTGACGTTCGATCAATTTCTTTTCATACGGACGCACTTCATGGCGTGCTCGCTTTAACTCTTTTTCCTGTTCTTTTTGTTCACTCGTCAATTGTTCGAGTTTTGTGCGTGCTCGTTCTGCAATTGTCGTCGCTTCTGTCCAGCGCTGTTTCGCTTTTTGTTTTGCCTGCATCGTCGCTTCTACTTTTTCGAAAAGTGGCAGACGTTCTTCCATTTGAACGATCGCACGATGTAAATGAGTGAATTCTTCTTCTCGCGCTTTCCACTCCTTCACTCGTGTTGACGCTTGGCTCTCTTCTTCCGTCGCTCGTTCTAATTCGACGTGCAATGTTTTCAGACGTTGTTGTTCTTCCTTCGCTACTGCTCGCAAACGGTTCAGTTGATTGCGGTATTCATTTAACGGACGCGCTTTTTCCGCTCGCTGCAACCTCACACGCTGTTCTTCAATCGTTTGTCTTTCCTGCTTCAATTGTTCGTCTCGTTTCAACTGTTCGGCAAGCTTCGCAAAATCGGCATTTAAAGCTTCCGCTTCCGCTAAACGCTTCATCACTTCTTGTTCGCGCTTTTCTAACTCGTGAACTTTTCCTTCCCCGCTTTCCAGCTTTTCGACGTACATGCGACGTTCATTCGCGACGAGTTTTGTCCAATGGTTCACGTGCAATGTTGCCTGTTCATGTAGCTGTTTCAATTCTTCATTCGGATAAGCGAGTTTTTCGACGCGGGAAGCGGTCATTAATAAGTCGCGTCGGCTCGATTCATACGATTGTCTTCCCTCTTTCACTTCCTCTTTCATCACTTCAATTAACGCCTCGTACCGCTCCGTTTGGAATATTTTCCGCAACATCGCTTCTTTTTCATCTGTCGACGACGTTAAAAATTTGCGGAATTCTCCTTGTGGCAACATGACGAGTTGCTTAAATTGCGTCGCAGTAAAGCCGATCAACTGCTCGATTTTATCATTCACTTCTGTAATAATTTGACGATCGACCGCTTGACGCAATTCTCCGTCGACGATTTCATAAAGTTCAGCACGCGCTTTCGTTTCGTTTTTATTGCCCGGTTTCGTATACGGTAATTGACGCGTCACTTCAAAAACTTGCTCTTTAATCGAGAAGCGCAATGTCACGACGGACGGTTCGTCACCTTTTGCGAAGTCACTGCGCAAATTGCGCGCATCTTCTTTCCGGTCCTCCCCACTCGCTTCTCCGTAAAGCGCGTACGTTAAAGCGTCAAAAATCGTCGTCTTCCCTGCCCCTGTCGAACCGGCGATGACGAATAATTGTTGGGCGGCGAGCTCCGTAAAGTCAATTTCCTCTGTATGTTTATACGGACCGAATGCTGTCATTTTTAAATAAAGTGGTTTCATCGTTCACGTTCCTCCTTTAAGACACGATCATTTAAACGTTCAAATAAAGCGAGCATCGTTTCCGTCGGCTGTTCGTCTGCAATGTTCGAGAAAAATGCAGTGAACAATTCGGTATCTGTCATTTTTTCAGCTTGTACGTATTCGATCGCTCCTTCTGTCGGACGATAAAACAATTTACGTTCCACGTGCATCGCATTCGGAAATACTTCACGAATTTTTTCCATCGGTTGCAATACAGCCTCTTCGTCAAGTAGCGTGACGTACACATAATCTTCCGAACGCTCTTCTTTTAATAAATCAGCTAAATACCCTTCCACTCTTCTCATATCTCGTCGAATGTGAAATGGACGTTTGTCAATTGTACATTGTCCTTTCGCATCTAATTCGACGACTAAATACCCTTTTTTATGATGTTGTTCTGATATCGAATATTTTAGTAAAGAGCCTGAATAACGAATCGTTTCATCACCGATATGGTGTGCTTGGTGGAGATGCCCGAGCGCTGTGTAATGGAAATCTTTGAAACGCTCACTGCTCACATATTCCGCACCACCAATCGATAAAGGACGCTCTGAATCACTCGTCATCGAATCGTCTTCCTCACCCATTTTCGTTACGAAAGCATGGCTAACTGCTACGTGACGAGCTTGTTCGTCTAAAGTTGGAGTTAGTCGTTCGATAATCGCTCGCATCGCGTCGTCATGTGTTTTAATCGTAGCGTCATCATAAGCAAGTCTCGCAATGCTCGGGTCGACATACGGAATTAAATGAAAATGCACAGGTCCGTATTCATCTTCTAAAACGACGGGTTCTAACTCATCATCGAGCGAACCTGAAACGAAATAGCGTCCGCCACGCATAAAAGAACGGCCAAATTGTAATCTCGTCGGGCTATCATGGTTCCCTGCAATCGCTAATACTGGAATGCGTAAATCGTAAGCGAGCGCTGTAAGCACTTCATCAAATAAATCGACCGCTTCAATGGGCGGTACTCCTCGATCATAAATATCTCCCGCGATAATGATAGCGTCGGGGCGCTCTTCTTTCATCTCTTCAATAAATCGCGTCAAAGTGTAACGTTGATCTTCCGTCATATGAACACCTTGAACGAGTTTTCCTAAATGCCAATCAGCAGTATGTACTATTTTCATCTTGAGTCACTCCTTTACTATCCTACCTTCTATTATACTATTTTTTTACATCATATTTGTACTTTTGCACAAAACGAAAAAACGAGAAGCGCTATGCTTCCCGTTTTCGGTGTGTCACATCGTATTCAAATTATTTCGTAAGTCCAGCGTGAATCGTTTCGATGTTTGATTTTAAGAAACCAGTGTACGATTCTCCCTCACTGCCTGGTTTTCCAAGTTCATCTGAATATACTTCAGCGAAAATCTCTGCACCTGTTTCTTTCGCTACTGTTTCCATCGGACGTTTGTCGACGTTCGATTCTACGAATAACGTATCGATCTTATTTTCTTTAATAAATTCAACTAACGATTTAATTTGTTCAGGCGTACCGTTTTCTTCCGTATCGATCGCCCAAATGTATCCTTCTTTTAAGCCGTAACGGTCTGTCATGTATTGGAATGCACGCTCACTCGTTACGAGAATACGTTTTTCTTCTGGAATTTCATTAATTTTTTCTTCGTACATTTTATCGATCGCTTCTAATTCTTCTAAAAACTTCGCGCCATTTTCTTCGTATGTCGCTTTATTGTCTGGATCGATCGCAATTAAACCTTTCATCGTATTTTCAACCATTTGAATACCTACTGCTGGTGATAAAAATGCGTGTGGGTTAATTTCTTCTTCTTG
>JASLHQ010000212.1 GCA_030152265.1 Savagea sp. | reverse complement strand
TTTACTGTACCGACTAATTTAAAGAACCAACCTGATTCTCCACCTTCAAGGTTTAAACCGTTATAAAATAATGCATCTGCATCTGTCGCTTTTTTAATATCTTCTGGCAATGGCTCGTATTCATGTGGATCTGTACCGATTGGAACCATCGAGTGTACGTCGACTAGATCTCCACCGACTTCATTTAAAATATCATGAATGATTGAAAACGTTGCGACGAGTTGTAATTTTTCTTTATCGTTAGAAGGTGTGTCCCCTTCTTCTTTCTCACTTGATTGCCCGTTGTCATCATTGCTACAAGCAGCGAGTAAAAATACTGCCATAATTGACATGAGGCCGAACTTCCAAAACTTCTTCAACATGTTAAAACTCCTTTTCCTAAAAAATTATTGTCCAACTGCTGTTTTATTTTTTCGCACTTTTAACGCACGCCACACAATTCCATGTTTCGGTGAAAAGAGTAAGGCGATGACGAAAAAGGCTGTTGTGACTAAAACGATAGCAGCCCCTGAAGGCCAGTTGTAAATAAAACTAATATACAAGCCAATCACTGCGGATACAGCACCGAGAATCGATGAAATGATAATCATATGCGATAAACGGTTCGTTAATAAATACGCTGTCGCTGCTGGTGTGATAAGCATCGCAACGACTAAAATGATACCGACTGTTTGCAATGACGCTACCGTTACAAGTGTCAGTAACACCATCAAGCCGTAATGAATCAATTTATTCGACGGGCCGAATGACGCCGCTAACGTCGGGTCGAACGTGCTGACGAGAAACTCTTTGAAAAAGAGCACGATCATCAATAATACGAAAATGCCGACTCCGAGTGTAATCCACATATCAGAATCCCTCACGGCGAGCACGTTCCCGAATAAAATACTCGTTAAATCCGTACTCGTATTCGCCTTTCCAATTAAAATAATCCCGACGGCAAAAAAGGCAGAAAATACGATACCGATTGACGTATCATTTTTAATTCGGCTATTTTGCGTAATGAAGCCGATCCCGAAAGCTGTAAGCAATCCGAAAACGACCGCTCCGTAAAAATAGCTAATGCCGAGCATGTACGAAATCGCAACACCAGGTAAAACGGCGTGACTGATCGCATCTCCCATTAAACTCATTCCACGCAAAATGATGAACGAGCCGAGAACACCACTAATGATGCCGACGATGATCGCGGTAAATAACGCTTTTTGTAAAAATTCGTAGTTTTGAATATCTTGAATAAAACTCATGAGCTCGCCACCTCTAAAGAATCCCATAATGAATATTGAGATTTAAATGCGCGCTTCATCGTTTCAGGCTGCATCACATTGTCAACGGTACCTGCCCCGACGATTTCGCGGTTCACGATAATTAAATCATCGAAATACGATTTTACTTTCGTCAAATCGTGATGGACGACGAATGCGGTCTTTCCTTCATCTCGAAGTTCTTTTAACAAACTGATGATGAGCGCTTCACTCGTCACATCAATCCCGACGAAAGGCTCATCTAAGAAAAAGTACTCTGCTTGTTGAGCGAGTGCTCGAGCTAAAAAGACACGTTGCTGTTGGCCGCCAGAAAGCTCACCGATTTGATGATCAGCATACGATTCCATCCCGACTTTCTGTAAACATTCATGCGCCCAAGTACGCTCTTTCTTTCCTGGTCTTTTGAAAAGACCGAGAGATGGATACGTACCAAGGACGACCGTATCGAGCACAGTGATTGGAAAATCCCAATCAATCGTCGCACGTTGCGGGACGTAAGCGATCGTTTTACGCATCGCTTTCACATCTTTTCCGTCAATTGTCACCGTTCCACTATCTGTCGGAATGAGTCCGAGCATCCCTTTCATCAAAGTCGATTTCCCTGCGCCGTTCGGTCCGATAATACCGATTAAACGGCCACTTTCCATGTTAAAAGATACATTGTTTAATATTTGATTGCCGTAATACGATACGGATAAATTGTTCACTCGTATGGAATTTCCCATACTCTCACCTTCTCATTCAGCTTTTTATTTTCGTTCAGGAAAACTTTTTTCCTTTAGGAAACTTCGATGTAAAAATAAAACTTGCCCTCACGCAACTCTAGAGTAAAAAAATATTCTTTCCCTCGAGCAACTATAACGCTATATTAAATCATTCTTTTTAAAAAGTAAAGGATAAATGATTGTTTTTCTCATTTGATTTTGCTTCAAGTAGGAATTTGTTGGCATTCATGGTAAACTATCCTCATATAATGAAGGAGGAGTTAAAATGGCTGAAAACGTATTCATCATTAAATTTGAAGAAGAAAGTAAATCGTATCAAACATTCTCTGAACTGAAACAGATGCATGCGACAAAACAAATTGTCGGTGAACAGATGGGGGTTATTTTGAACGATGCGGATGCAGGCATTCAAATAAAAGACTTCCTAGATTTCACAGGAACAGATAAAACAGCGCGCGGTAGCATTATCGGCGCACTCGTCGGCATTATCGGTGGACCGCTCGGCATTTTGCTCGGCTGGATGGGCGGAACATTTATCGGAGCGACAGGTGATGCACGTGAAATTAAAAATGCGATGAACGTCTTCGAACAAGTGACATCATTCATCGCACACGGTCAAACAGGTGTCATTTTACTCGCACGTGAAGAAGATTTCAAAACGATTCAAGATTACACGTACAATCTCGGCGGACAAGTTGTACGCCTTAACGGAGATTACGTGCGAGA